>JANYBX010000368.1 GCA_025360615.1 Opitutia bacterium | reverse complement strand
GGGCAAACGGCGCGGGCTGCGTGGGCGCCGTCTTCTCCCCGTCAAGGCGCGACGCCGGCACCGGCTCTTCCCGCCAGGGGAAAAGCGATTCGCCAGTGTCGCGATTAAAGACCCACACGTGGCCCGACTTTGTGACCTGCGCGACGGCGGCGATCTTTTTTCCCTCGCGCTCCACTTCACAAAGCACGGGCGCGGCGGGGAGGTCGCGATCCCAAACGTCGTGGTGGGTAAATTGAAAATGCCACTTCCGCTCGCCCGTCGCCGCGTCGAGCGCGAGGAGGCAGTTCGCATAAAGATTATCGCCGAGGCGGTCGCCGCCCCAAAAGTCGAAGCTCGCCGAGCCCGTCGGCACGAAGGCGAGCCCGCGCTCGTGGTCGATCACGAGACCGGCCCAGCAATTCGCACCGCCACTTTTCTGCCACGCGTCGGCCGACCACGTCTCGTGGCCTTTTTCACCCGGGTGCGGGATGGTGTGGAAGATCCAGCGGCGTTTTCCGGTGCGCACATCGTAAGCGCGGATGTGACCCGGCGCGGCTGGCCCCGGACCCTCGCCCAATCGCATGGGGACGATGATGAGATCGCGGAACACGGCACCGGGCGTGTTCGCCGCGAGGTAGAGCCCGCGCGATTCGCGGTCGAGGCCCTCGATCAAGTCCACGCGGCCATGATCGCCGAATGACGCGATGAGGCGGCCGGTCGCCGGGTCGATCGCGTGGAGAAACTGCCCGGCGGAAAACAGCAGCCGGCGTTCACCGCCTTCCTGCCACCAGGCGAGGCCACGATTGAGTCCGGTGCCACCGGGCAGATTGGCCGTGCCGAAGGGATCGAAGCGCCAGAGTTCGCGCCCGGTCGCCGCGTCGAGCGCGAACAGTTTGAGCTGCGGCGAAGTGCCGTAGAGCACGCCCTCGATCACGAGGGGGTTGCACTGAATCTGCGAGCGGTTGTTCGCCGCCGCGTCGCCCGTGCGGTAGGTCCACGCCGGCTGAAGCCGCGCGACGTTGGCCGGCGTGATTTGCGCGAGCGTGGAGTAGTGCGAGCCATCCGTGTCGCCGAAATAAACCGGCCAGTCGGCGCCGGCGCGGTGAGCGAGCGGCGCGGAAAAAGCCGGGCTGGGCGCGCTCGCGGCGCAGGCGCAGAGCGCGGCGATCAGCGGAAAACTCACGGTCCTCATAAACGCGGCGAACTCACTGCTGCACGGTGATGAGCCGGTCCTCTTTCGGGAACGATTCGATCACGATATCCTTGTAGACGACTTCCTGCGGCGGGGTGTGACCATGCAGCTGCAAGCCGATGGGACCATCCTTGAGGAGGCTCGGATCGGGCTCGCGCCAATCGAGCACTTGCTGGCCGTTGAAGGCGACGCGCACGCGGTTGCCTTGCGCGAGTATCTCCACCTTCACCCAGTCGTGCGGACCGGCGAGTTTCCGCGAGAGCACTTTGCCGACCGGGTCGATCGGAATACTTTTCAGCGTGCGATAATCCCAGAGGCCGAGATTGGGAAACATCAACAGCGGTCCCTTATAGGACCACTTGTTGCGGCCGTTGCGAGTCACCGTCTGCGCGCCCCAGAGCACGATGCCGGCGTGCGTCTCGGACATGATCATGCGGGCCGAAAGCGTGAGGCGGAAATCGGTGTAGGTTTTTTTCGTGAGCAGGAAGTTCGACTGCACCTTCTCTCCTTTCGCGGTGAACATGCCGTCCTTCACCGTCCAATAAGCGGGGTCGGCGTCCCAGCCATCGAAGTTTTCCGCGTGCGAATAATCGACGCGCTCCGTCGGCCCCACGCGGGGCGGAAGCAGGGGCGCGGGCCCGGGCGCGGCGGTCGCGAGGAAGAGTCCGGGGGCCGTGGCGGCGAGGGCGCTCACGACGCCGTCGGGGGTGACGAGACGGATCGCGGCATTCCCGCCGTCGGCCACATAGATGTTGCCGGCGGCGTCGACGGCGATGCCTCGGGGGTCGTTAAAGCGCGCCTCACTTCCCGCTCCATCGATGCGGCCAGCCTGCCCCGCCTTGCCGGCGAGGGTCGTGACCACGCCCGCGGAAGTGATTTTTCGGATGCAGCTGTTTTCCGTGTCGGCGACATAAACGGTGCCGTCGGCCGTCGCCGCCAGCGCGCGCGGCGCTGCGAAACGCGCGGCGGCCCCGGTGCCGTCCGCGCTCCCCGATTGACCGGCCGTGCCGGCCAGCGTGGACACGAAACCCGCGGGCGTGATTTTGCGGATGTTGGAATTGTCCTTGTCCGCGACGTAGAGATTCCCCCTGGCATCGAGGGCGACGGCGAGCGGCGTGTTGAAACGCGCTTCGCCGCCCGCGCCATCCGCACTGCCGCTCGCGCCCGCTTTTCCGGCGAAGATGGAAGCCGCGCCCTGCGGCGATATTTTCAGAATGGCGTGCGAGAGATTATTCGCGACGAACACGTTGCCGGCGGCATCGACGGCCACGTTGGTCGGCGAGTTGAAAGCGGTCTCGCCCGTCGGACTTGCCAGCGCGGTCACGACGCCATCGGCCGCGATCCGGTAAACCGCCCCGGCTTCCGCATCGGCCACCCAGACCGCGCCATCGGCTGAGGCGGCGACACCCATGGGATTCTTGACGCTGGGAGCCGTGAGTGGACTGACGACGCCGGTCGCGGAAATTTTATACAGCTTCCCCGAATCGACGTCGGCCACGGTGAGATTGCCGAGCTGGTCGACGGCGAGACCGCGCGGATTGGCGAGGGCCACCACGGCGAGCGGCCGCGGCGGAGCGTTATCGGCGGCGACCGCGAAGGCAGCGCAGGCGAGCGAGCACAGAAAGAGCGGGGCGGGGATTTTCAGATTCATGGGGGGAAGAATAGGCGGAAAACAAAGGCGTTGAATGCACGCCGTTCACTTCGGCAACGCATTGGCCGCAGCTTGCTGGAACGCACGGCGCAGGTCGGTGTTGTCGCTGTTGCCGAAATTCGAGCGCTGCACCATGAGCACATACGCGGCGGCGCGCACGGGATCGATCCACGCCTGCGTGCCCCAGCCTCCGCCGTGGCCATACGTGCCGGGCGAAAGCATCGCGGCGACTCCGTCGTGCGGCGTCTTCAAAATGCACGTGCCGAGACCCCAGCCGTAATTCACACCGCGCTTGCCCGTGGCTTCGGATTGGAAAAACCCCGAGGGCAAATCGCCCGTCTGGATCGTGGTGAGGAGCGCGATGGAAGCGGGACTCAGGAAACGTTTCCCATCGAGCACGCCGCCGCCGAGCAGCATCTGGCAAAAGCGCGCATAGTCGGGCCCCGTCGAATAAAGGCCCATGTTGCCAAACGCGGGGCGGTCGAGCCCGCCCACATCCGGGCGCGGCGGGACGGCTTCGAGTTCCTTCGTCGCGGGATTTTTCGCATAGGCCGTGACGAGGCGCGCGGAGGATTCGCCGGTGCGGCGAAATGTCGTGTGCGCCAGCGCGAGCGGATCGAGGACGCGTTTTTGGACGAACGTCTCGAACGACATCCCGCTCACGACCTCGACGACGCGCGCCGCGGTGTTGATGCCCGACTGGCAGAATTTCCACCGCGCGCCGGGCTCAAACTGCATCGGCGCGGCGAGGAAAAGCGGGATCAATTCCGCGAGCGTGTGGGTTTGGAGCGCAGCGGCATCGGGCGCTTCGCCGAGGCCGGAGGTGTGCGTGAGCAGTTGGGAGAGCGTGATGGTCGCTGGTTGGCCGGAGGGCGTTTTTAGCGCGGCGAACTCGGGGAGATAATTCGCGACGGGCGCGGCGACATCGAGTTTCCCCTCGTCCTGCAGGAGGAGAATCGCGACGGCCGTGACGGGCTTCGTCATCGACGCGATCCAGAAAAGAGTGTCGGGCTGCATCGGTTTTTTCGCCGCGAGATCGGCCAAGCCGCTGGCTTCGAGGTGAAGGATTTTGTCCTTCGTCACCACGACCGTCACCGCGCCGGCGATGTCATGTGCGTCGAGCGCCGCCTGAATCGCGGTGGTGACGCCGGGAAATGTGGGCGCGCCCACGGCCAGGCCGCAGACGAGAAACATACAGAGGTAAACGAGCCGCTTCATTCTGGCATCCTCAGGATTTCGATGGCGGAGAGCAGCGGCTTGCCGCCGCGTGCGCCGGCGCCGGCGCAGGTGTAGAACGCGCCGTCGAGCCACACGACGCTCGTGCCGTGGCGGCCCTGGAGCAGCGGCGGCAGCTTGCGCCATTGGCCGGTGCGGGTGTCGAGCGCCTCGACTTCCGCATGCGCGGGCAGCTGCGCCATGCTCTCGCCGCCGAACACGATCACTTCCGCGCCGCGCGCGAGCGTGGCGGTGCCAGCGCGAAGGGTCGGCAAATTGCTCGCCGGAGGCAGCGTGCTCCACGCTTTCGTCGCGAGGTCGAACACGTCGATCTCGGGCACGGTGAGGTCGAAAACCTGCTTCGTGATGGCGGAGCTGCGGCGTCCGCCGGCGGCGTAGATTTTTCCGGCGACGAGCGCGGCCTCGAAATGATCCCGGGCGCGCGGTGCGTCGGGCAACGTTTCCCATTTGCCCGTTTTGAAATCGTAGGTGTCGCACCACGCCACCCAGCCGTCCGTGTGGCCATTCGTGATACCGGCGACGAGGTGGAGTTTTCCGTCGTGAACCACCGCGCCCGCACTGCCGCGGCGACGCTCCGCGGGAATCTCCGCGCCCCAGGTCCACGCATCGGCTTTGATGTCGTAGCTGAGCAGGCGGTCGACGGGTTTTTCGCGCGGGTAGCCGCCGGTCATGGCGCAGGCGATCACGATGCGGTTCTCCCACACGACGGCTTGGAAGTGATGCACCTCGACGGGCGGGGGCGCGCCCTTGGTCCATGTTCGCGTCTTGGGATCGAAGATGTCAACGGGACTGATGCCGCGTCCGCCGACGAGATAAAACCGACCGCCGCACTCGATGAAGGCGCATTCTTCGCGCGCCGTGGGCTGGCCGTGCGTGGCGAGGGCGGCCCATCCCGCTGGGGAAACCGAGAGGGACGTGGTCGCTGGTGGAGGTGGAGTCGCGCCCGTGATCTCCGCGACGAGATTGAAGAAGGCCTGCTTGCGCGGCGTGTTGATGCCCCAGTTCACCGGCGGGCATTGGTAACCGTCGCGGTAGTCGCTCTTGCCCGGATCGAAGTAACCCCACGAGGCGTTCATCTCCAGCGTGGCCGTGAAATGGTTGTCCGCCTGCTCGAAATCGAAGTGGTCATCCTCGTTCACGACAATGGGCATCGTGTGCCAGGCGGAGCGGGCGCGGGTTTCGCGGATCATCGTCGTCATGCGCGCGGGATCGTTTTTGCCGTTGCCGTGGAGGAGTGCGAAATCGGAAACGCGCAGCACGTTGTCGCCGGGGACGCCGCCGCCGCCGTAGGACGTGCCGACGAGCAGGCGCCGGCCCTCGTGCGTGATGTCGCGCGCGCGCGCGATCAGCTCGTGGACCCGCTCGGGCTGGAGGATGGCGTGGTCGTAGGCCTTCACGTTGCACTCGTTGTCCACCTCGATGATGACGTTCGTGTAGCCCTGCTCGAGGACCCAGCGGGTGGCGTTGTCGACGGACTTGATGACGGCGGCTTCGTCGGTCACGCGCTCGTCCTGGCCGAAATAAAAATAGCCGAGGATGACGACCATCCCGAGCCGGTCCGCCTCGTCGAGGATGCGCGTGAGGCGAGCGAGATACTCGGGGCGCAGGCTGCCGTCGGGCGCGAAGGCGGAGTTGATCCAGGGTTGCTCCTTGGAATAGCCCTGCGGCGAGCCGCCTTGCAGACAGAGCGTGATGGCGAGCAGGCCGTGGGCTTTCCACTGCAGCATGGCGGCGAGAAACTCGCGGGTGTTGCGCTCGGCATCCCACTTGCCGGTGTCGGGGTAAGCCCAGCGCGTGGCGGTCTCGGGATTCAGGTCGTCGTAGATGCCCTGCACCATGCGGCTGTTGAGCAGCATGCCTTCGATGCGATGCCCGCGCCACGCGCGGCCGGGATAGGTCGGCTGGCCGTTGATGAAAAACTGATCGGCGACGATGCTGACGCGGGTCTGGCGCGCCGCCGTGGCAGCGACCGCGGAATGGCTCGTCGCGAGGAGCAGGAGGGATGTGAGTGTGAGAAAGAAACGATTCATAGCGGGTGGGGAATTTTAGCGCGGTGGAATTGGGCGAAAGCAGTGGCGAGGGCGTCGGCGTCGCCGACGTTGCCCGGAAACACGACGTAGTTCAGGCCGGGGAAACGCGTCTCCTCGCCGAGCTGCCAGACGGGGACGCCGGGCAAAATCTGGCCGAGCACCATGGCGCGCACGACGCCGAGTCCCCGCGTGGCGAGGTCGCTCGAGGTGATGCCGCCTTTCGCGATCACAAAATGCGGACGCTCGGTGAGGCCGCGCACGAGCGCCACCAGCGCATCCGAAACGCGCTGACCGATGTCGAGGCTCGCCGCCGCGTCCGGCCCGGCCACCAAGCCGCGACTCGTGAAAACGATCGCATCCTCCTGCGCCGCGAGCGCGGCCGACACGGCCGCAGTCGCCGCGTTCACCACGTGGCGCGCGGTTTCGGGATTGAGCAAAGTGGCCACGTCGAGCTCGACGCGGTGCGCCGCGGGGCTGGCGGCGAGGAGCCGCTCGAGTTGCACCGTCGTTTTCGGAACGTAGGAGCCGACCACGACCAACCCGGCGCCGCCGGCCGCGAGTTCGCCGCCTGCGAGCAGCGGGCGCGGGGCGAGCCCGAGGCGCGCATTCACGAACGAGGCGGCCGTGCGGTAGAGATATTTTTTCCCAGCGCGCTCGGCAGCGAGCGTGGCGGCGGCTAGCACCTCGGTATCGCGCGGGGCACAGAGGTTGACCACGCAGACGCAGCCGGGTGGAAGCGCGAGGAGCGCGGCGGCGGTCGCTTCCGGTCCGCCACGGCGGATGACGTCCAGCGAGAGTGAGCGCACGTCGGCGGCGCGGATGCGGCCGGAGGTTTTTTCCTCAATCCACTCGTGCAGGTCGGAGCAGCGGTAGCCAAACGCGGCATCGCGCGCGAAGGGTGTCTCGGCCGCCGGCACCAGCGTGTCGCCCTCGGCGACGTAGTGAACATCATCGAGCGTGTAGCGTCCGCCGGCTTCGAAATAGGGCGCGACGATGGTCGCGTCGAACGGGCCGCAGATCTCCGCGAGCGCGTCGGTCTCGACCGGAAAATGGCCGCGCAGGGTGGAATCGCTGCGGCTCACGAGCGTGAAGGCGCGGCCGGCCGCAGCCGATGCGGCGTGGAGATTGCGGGCGAGCTCGAGGTTCAACGCGCGGGCGGCGGCGGCGGTGAGGCTGCGGGAATTCGTAAGGATGAAAAAACACGGCTCAGCCCGCGCGAGCTCGGCGCGGAGCGTGGCGACATCCCAGCGCGTCACGACCGGCACATCGTGGACCGTTTGCGTGCCGGTGGGATCGTCGTCGAGGACGACCAGCGTGCGCTCCGACGCGCGCGCGGCCGCCTGCACGCGCGGTTGCAACTCCTCCGGCCAGACGGGCGGGAGCGCGGCAAACGTCGCCGACTTAACCAGCGTGGTGGAGGCCGAAATCATGGACCGGTGAACTCGACCTGCACGCCCTGCGTGGCGGACTTGTCGAGAAACAGCGCGCGTTTGCCCTGTGTGCCCTGGTGCGCAGCGGGAGCGGTGGGGACGGGAGATTCCGCCTGCGCCGTGGAGACATCGGCGACCTTCAGGCAGAAGTGGTGGAGGCCGGCGCCGCCGTTTTTCGCGAGCCACGCGTGCAACGGATGATCGGCGGTGAGAGGCTCGACGAGCTGCAGGTGCGTGTTGCCGAGGTCGAGGTGCGTGAGGCGCGTGGTGCCGTGGTTCACGACTTCGCTGTAAAGGACGGGAAAGCCGAGCGTGTCGCGCCAGGTTTTGAGCGCGGCCTCCGTGTCGGGCACGGCGATGGCGAAGTGATCGAGACCTTGATGTTTCATGGGGAAAATCAGGAAGCGATTTCCACGACGCGGTTTTCGGCGCGGGAACGATAGCACGCTTCGACGAGCGCGACGGTCTTCAGATAGTCCTCACCCGTGCTCTCGAATTCGCGGCCCCCGAGCATGCAGTCGGTGAAGTGGCGCTGGAGTGCGTAAACGCAGTCGCCCGCGAAACCACGGCGCTCGTGCGCGTAGTCGATCCGGCGCGCGGGCTGGCCGAGCGGCTTCAGCGTGAGGTGGCCATCGGTATCCAACTCGAGGTGGCCCTTGCTGCCGTCGAGGCGGACGGTGCCGAAGGTGTAGCGCGGATCGGGGGTGTCGGTTTCGTTGTAGCGCGAGGCATCGAGGATCGCGGTGGCACCGCTGGCGAAACCGCAGACGATCTGGCCCGCGTCTTCGCCGGCGATCGCGGCGTTTCGCTTTTGCAGCCGGGCATAGACGCTGGTGATTTCGCCGCCGAGAAACCGGAATGCGTCGAGGAAATGAACGCCCGTCTCGTGGACGAGCAGCCGGGGATACGTGCGGAAAAAAGGCTGGCGCGCGAGATAGGCGTCGTCCGCCCACCCGTCGCCCATGCGCATCCGGACGGAAATCGAAAACAGTTCGCCGAGGGTGCCGGCCTCGAGCTCGCGCTTCATCGCGCGATACCACGGCTGCCAGCGCCAGTTCTCGTGCACGAGAAACGGGAGGCCGGCGCGCTTCGCCTCCGCGACGACAGCGACGGCTTCCTCCCACGTGGGCGCGAGCGGCTTTTGGCAGATGACGGCGATGCCGCGCGGGGCGGCCAGCTTCACGAGTTCGAGATGCGTCTCGGGCGGCGTGATGATGTCGATGAAGTCGGGCTGGGTCGCATCGAGCAGCGCGGGGAGCTCCGCCAAGGCGGCGGCGTGGGGAATGTTGAACTTCGCGGCGGTTTCGCGGGCGCGGTCGAGGTTGCGGTTGACGACGGAGAGGATCTGCACCTCGGGAATGCGCGACCACGCCTCATATTGAAATTGGCTGAAGTAGCCGGCGCCGATTGCGATGCCGCGGAGTTTTTGGGGAGGTGTGCTCATGCGGGCTGGGGCGGTGGTTGGATTTTATGCGTGGGATCGGCGAAGAGCCACGCCACGGCGGCGGCGCTGCTGAGCGCGGCGCCGATGTGGAAAAACGCCGTGGGCCCGCCCGTCCATTTCAAGAGATAGGGAAACGCCAGCGCGACGAGCGCGGAGCCGAGATTGCCGGCCATGTTCATCGTGCCGGAGACTTTGCCGACGTGGCGACCGGCGATGTCGAGGCAGAAGGACCACGACGGGCTCAGCGTCATGTCCGCGCCGAAAATCGCGACCGAGAGCCAGAACACCGCGCCCCACACCTGCGCCTGCCCGACGCTCATCGCGAGCCCGAGGGCGGCGAGCACGAAGCCGATCACCGCGGGCAGACGCCGCGAGGCGACGGGCCGGCCGGCGCGAAAGAGCGCGTCGACGCAGAGGCCCGAGCAGATGTTGCCGGCCGCGCCGCAGAGCAGCGGGATCATCGCGTAGAAACCGGCCTGCGTGTAGCTCAGCGCGTAGGTTTTTTGCACGTAGGGAAACAGCCAGCTCAGGCAGAAGAAAAACGTGAAGTTGCTCGCGAAATACTGGCCCATCATGAGCCACAAATTCGCCGAGGCGGCCATGGCGCGAAGCGGCAGCGGCGGCGGGGAGACGCCGGCGGCGCCTTGCTCCTGACGATTCGCGAGGATGAATTTCAGCTCGGCGGCGGGCACGCTGGCGGCCGCTGGCTCGTCGCGAAACCACCACCACCAAGTGATGGCCCAGAGCAGGCCGATGCTCATCAGCACGAGAAACGATTCCTTCCAGCCGAGCGCGCCGATCATGAGCGGCAACAGCGGCATGGTAATCGCCGCCCCGAGCCGCGACGCGGAGAAGTTGATGCCTTTGACGAGGCCGCGTTCCTGCACGGGAATCCACGAGTAGACCGCGCGGGCCATGCCGGGAAACGCGCCCGCTTCGCCCGCGCCGAACAGAAAACGCACGACGAGCATCGCGCTGAAATTCCACGCAAAGGCCGTGAGCCCCGTGAACAACGACCAGAATGTGACGACGGCGGTGAGGATGCGCCGCGCGCCGTGCCGGTCGGCCATCGCCCCGGCGGGCGTTTGGAAAAGCGCATAGCCAAAGGCGAACGCGGAGAGGATCCAGCCGAACTGCG
This sequence comes from Opitutia bacterium, assembly GCA_025360615.1. GTDB lineage: Bacteria > Verrucomicrobiota > Verrucomicrobiia > Opitutales > Opitutaceae > Tous-C4FEB. The sequence goes on along the minus strand of JANYBX010000368.1, from coordinate 9,290 downwards.
CGTCGGTGAGTTTGAGCTCGGCGACGATGGGGCCCTTCGCCGTCGAGATGCACACACGGTCCACGTAGAGCAGGAAGGCGAGGAGGAACGTCGCGACCACGACGAGACGGCGCTGGGGAATCATGGGCATGGCGCGCGACGGCTCACGGCTTCCACTCAAACGCGCCGTCGATGGCGAAGGCGCGGACGGGGCATCCGTCGCCGCCGGCCAATTTCAAAGGCAGCGCGCCGAAGAACACGCGCTCGTGCGTGAGTTGATCGAGATTTGTGAGTCCTTCGACGATGGTCACCCCGCCGCCGAGCAGAATTTCGTGGATGCGCGTGACCTCCGGGAGATTGTTCACGTCGGCGACGGAGGGCGGCTCGACGCCGAGGAGTTTCACTTTTTTCTCCACGCACCACTGCGCGAGTTTCTCGCCGATGCGCGGGAGTTCATCGCGATAACGCGTGGGCTCGGCGACATGGCGGCTCCAGCCGGTGTGCAAAAGCAGGCTTTCGCCCGGGACAAATTTTTCCGCGACGGCGCCGAGATCGGAAACGGTGAGCAACGCGCGCGGAGCGACGTGCGTCAGCGCCACGACCCACGCCGGGCCCATGCAGCGCTCGGGCGTGTGCTGTTCGATGGTTTCAGGGCCGGCGGCGAAATGCACCTGGGCATCCATGTGCGTGCCGGCGTGAGAGTAGAGCTGCCACGTGGCGGCGTTCCAGCCATCGCGCGCGACGGTGAACTTCGGCTCCATCACGACGCCGCGCTGGCCGGGCAGGAGGGGAAGCGTGAGATCGACGATGCGCGACACGGTGGAATTTTAGCCGAGCTTTGAGACGATGAGCCGCGTGATTTCGGCGGTGCCGAGTTTTCCGCCGAGGTCGGTGGTGCGGTGCGCGGGATCGGCGAGGACGGATTTCACGGCGGCCTCGATCATCCGGGCGCCGCGAATGGTTTCAGGCTGCCCGAACCAATCGAGCATCATGGCGACGGAGAGAATCGTCGCGATGGGATTGGCGATGCCTTGGCCGGCGATGGTGGGCGCGGTGCCGTGCGAGGGTTGAAAGAGGGCGTAGCGCTCGCCGAGGTCGGCGGAGGGCGCCATGCCCATGCCCCCGACGATGCCCGCCGCGAGGTCGGAGAGGATGTCGCCGAACATGTTTTCGGTCACGATCACATCGAAGCTCTGCGGGCGTTGCACGAGGAATAAAGCCATCGCGTCGACGTAGACGCGGTCGGTCTTCACCGTGGGAAAATCCCGCGCGACCTCGTCGAAGATTTTGCGCAGAAACGCCATCGACGGGAGCACGTTGGCCTTGTCGACGAGGGTGACGTGGCGGCGGCGTTTCGCGGCGAGCTGGAAGGCGGCGCGGCAGATGCGTTCGGCGCCGTGGCGCGTGATCTTCATCGTGTCGGTTTCAAAATCGCGGCCGGCGGGGCGCGGCGTGAGGCGCTCGGCGAAGAGGCCCTCGCAGTTTTCGCGGATGAGGACGAAGTCGATCTCGCCGGCGGCGTAGTTTTTCAGCGGCGTGTGCGAGGCGTGATAGAGATGGATCGGGCGGACGCCGTTGTAGAGGTCGAGTTTTTCGCGGATGTCGATCTGCGGCGTCATCTCGACGCCGTTCGGCCAGCGGACCTCGGGCAGGCCCATCGCGCCGAGGAGGATGGCATCGCAGCGTTTCATTTCCTCGAGGGCGGCGGGTGGGAGCGGGTCGCCGTGCTTGAGGTATTCCCCGGCGCCGACGGAAATCTCGCGCAGTTCAAAGGTGACGTCGTGAAGCGATGCCTCGACGGCGTGGAGCACGGCGAGGCCGGCGGCGACGACCTCGGGGCCGATGCCGTCGCCACCGAGGACGGCGATGGTGTGGGATTTTTTCGCAGGCGGATTCGAAGGAGCGGGAATGGACACGGAGCCAGTAGGGATGGAGGGGAGAGGACGGAAATGTTAAATGCTCGAGAAGCCGGGCCGCAGCACGACTTCGCGAGCGTTTGCGCCGACGAGGGATCAGGCGCGTTTAAGGAGTAAAGACATGCAGCGCGAGGGGACCGGTGCCGAGGCTGGCGGGCGGCGTGAAAGTGCGCGTGCCGTTGGTGACAGTGCCGGCAGAAACCCAGGTGCCGGCATACGGTTCATACCACTCGATGCTTAATGCCCCGCTCGCCCCGGCGATGGTGAGCTGGAAGGTGGTGGCGGCATTGTGAAAGACGATGTATTCCCGGCCGGCCCTCGCGAGGCAGTAGCCGCCATTCGTGACGAGGTTGTCGGAAGAGGTCATCAGCCAATATTCGGTCTCCTCGAAAAACGCGCGGAGATTTTTCATGTAGGCGTAGCCAGGTGGCGTATCGGTCGGGCGAACCACATCCCAACCCGTGTAGGTATAGTAGTAGGCGCAAAACGCGCCGGTGGTGCAGACTTCCCATGCGCGTCGGGCGACTTCCTTGGGGAGCGAAACGTGAGAGTAGGTGTGATCCGTCAAGCCGCCCGGGCCGCATTCGTAGCCGAACTCGACGTTAATGACCGGCCACTGGCGTTGGCCGAGGTAGGTCTTCATGGGTGCATGCCAAGTCTTTTCCTCCTGTGCGGAGCGGTAGTCGACGAGGCTGTTGTAGGTGCCGGCATTGTAGGGCGAGTCGTCGGTGTGGACCGTGAGCAGACGGTTGTAAGGATCGGTGTCGCGAATGAAGTTGAGGCGGCCGGTTTTGTAGGAAGTCGAGGGCTCGTTGTTGGCCTCCTTGGCGAGATCCCAGGTGATGTTGGGATAAGCGGCGTAGCGCGCGATGAGGTAGCGGAAGAAGAGGTCGTCGTTGGCGCTGCCGTTGGCGGGCCACGTCACGCTTTTGTTATACACCTTGATCATGAGGTGGGCGACCATCCCGCGCTGAAAGAGCGCGTCGATCACGCGGTCGTAACGCTGCCAGTAGGTGACGTTCATGCGGCTGTGGTCCGGGGCGGTGTTCGTGCCGGCCCAGGCATACATCGCGGGCGGGCCGTAGTCGTCCGCGGCCGTGGCACCGGCCCGCCACGCGGTATCCTGCGCGTAAGCTTGAAGCAGGACAAAATTGAAACCGGATGCGGCGATCTTATCCAGAAAGGGCGCGGTCTTAGCGAGGGACGTGGCGTTGGCTAGGTCGAGCGCCCAGAGCCAGTCCGCCTCGTAACCCATCGGAAACCAGCGTGTGCCGTCCTCGAAGACGAACGTGTGCGGATGGCTGGCATCGACTTTGATGGCGCCGTGATTTGAGGGGACGTTCGCGATGCAGGTGAGAGCGGCGGTTTTTCCGTTCAGATCCGCGACGTTGGAGGCGGTCTTCAAGTTCCACGAACCGACGACGGTCGGCGAGAAACGGATTTTCCAGGTGTTGGCACCGTCATAAAAGCCGGGGATCGTCAGGGTGACGCCGCCCGGGCCGGTCGCGACCGCGGAGAAGGTGGCCATAAAGGGATTCGACGGCGGCGTGGCGCTCACGAACGAAAAATCGCGCGGCTGCCAGCGGGCGATGGGGTTGGCGCCGCTCGGGGTGGCGACGGTGATCTCGTCGATGTTGGCGAGATCCTGCCCGGTGGAGGCGAACTGGATGGCGTTGGTCGAGTTATTGGTGAGGGTGACCGGGGTGGTCAGAGTCGTCCAACTGGTCCAGGAGCCGGTGGACGCAAAGGCGATGGGCTGCGTGGCGCCGTTGACGGTCAGGTTGCCCGTGCGCGCGGTGGCCCCGCCGTTGGCGTAGCGGATACGGAGATCCTTCGCCCCGCCTCCCTGACCGGCGAGGTTGCCGAAAGTGGCCGTGCCGCCGGTCGACGGGAAGTTGATGTAGGCGGTGCCGTTGAAGCCGGTGTTTTTGGTCTCGAGGATGGCGCCACCGGCCAGGGTCGCGTTTTCGGCGGGATAGGTGGTCTGGGCGGACGAGGTCGCCGCGAGGGCGGATAAGAATCCGAGCACGGCAGCGAAGAGAAAGCCGGGTGCGATCGTTCTGAGGATATTTTTCATGAGGGGTTTTGGGACGAACCGACGAGGGAGCTGATTCCGGGAGGCGCTCCACCGACACCGGTTTAAGGTGGGGGGAAGGGTGGGGCGCATGTTAGCGGAAGGCAGGGCGCACCGCCATGAAGCTTCACGCATAAATTCTGAGTTTTTGCGTCAACCGCACATTTGCTTCGTGCGTGGGCGCGGGCCCATCTTTCGCCCATGCGTTCCCGGAAAAAAGTGGCCTTGCTGGTGGAGACATCCAACGGCTACGCGCGAGAGCTGCTGCACGGCATCCGGGCCTGGCAGCGCGAGCATGAGGCATGGGCGATCCGCCTGTCGGAGCACGGGCGCGGGATGGGCGTCCCGGCGTGGTTGCGCACCTGGCGCGGAGACGGCGTGATCGCACGCATCGAAAATCCGCGCATCGCGACGGCCCTGCGCGGGGTGCGGTTGCCAGTCGTGGATGTGAGCGCCGCCGTCGCGCGCACGCCTTTCCCCAGGGTCGCCACGGATAGCGAGGCCATCACGCTCCTCGCGGCGGAGCATCTACGGGAGCGAGGGTTTCGGCATTTTGCATATTGCGGGGACGCGCGGTTTCTCTGGTCGGTGCGACGGGGCCTTTTTTTTCAACGACAGGTCCAGGCTTTCGGGGGCCGGTGCGCGCTCTTCGGGAATCCGCGACGACCCACCGGGGCCACCGCTGAAGCGGAGATCGCCGCCATCGCCGCCTGGTTGAAGAAATTGCCAAAGCCGGTCGGGGTGCTCGCGTGCTACGATGTGCGCGGCCAGCAGGTGCTCGAGGCCTGCCAGCTTGCGGGGCTGACGGTGCACGCCGAGGTCGGCGTGATGGGCGTGCACAACGACGAGCTGCTTTGCGAGCTTTGCGATCCGCCGCTCACGAGCGTCGTTCCCAATGCGCGGCGCGCCGGCTATGAAGCGGCGGCGCTGCTCGCCCGGATGATGGCGGGAAAAAAAGTGACGGCCACTACCCACCTCATCGCGCCGCTGGGCGTGGCCCCGCGGCAGTCCACCGATGTCGTGGCGGTGAACGATGCGCCCGTGGCGGCGGCGGCGCGCTACATTCGCGAGCACGCGACGACGGGAATCGGCGTGGCGGATGTGCTGCGCGCCGTGCCGATGTCGCGCACGCTGCTCGAGCGGCGTTTTCGGCGAACGCTTGGGCATACGCCGGGTGCGCACATTTTGAAAGTGCGCATCGAGCACGTGAAAACGCTGCTGGCCACCACGGGCTTGTCGGTCGGCGCCATCGCGGAACGCGCGGGTTTCACGCACGCGGAATACCTGAGCGTGGCGTTTCGCCGGGAGACGGGGCAGACGGCGACCCGGTATCGGGCGACGCACCACGCGCCGAGGCCGGAGAAAAATCCGAAGGCGTGATCGTCGCGAGACCGGTGCTGGCGGTGCGTAGTCATTTCCTGCCGCTCCGGTGTCGCCGGGGCGCGACGCGGGGGAGGCCGGATCCTCCTCGCCCGATGCGATTGCTCCCTTGAGGAGAGCGGTCTTTCCGGCCCGCTGCGGGATCGGAGCACGGTCGCGGCTCAGAACGCATGCCCGTCGGACCCGACCACGACTTCAGTCGATTCAACCGTGATCGTTTCAATTACGACGCCGGGGTCCACCATCCGAAGACGAAGCCGGCTTGGTCCCGCCAGCGACAGTTCGAAAGTCGCGCTGGCCGACGTGACATTGTTTAGCACGGCTTGCGCCCACTCCGGTGATCCGTCGCGCACGATAGGCGTGAAAACTTGCGCGGGCGCATCGCCCAAGCTGACGGAGATTCGCGACAACCGCCCGTTCACCAGCGGGTGCGTCGGCAACACGCCCAGCAGGACGCGATATTTTCCGGCCGAGGGAACGTCGACCCTGTAGTCCACCGAGGGGGCGTTCGCCGGGACCGCGTCGGGCTCGATGGCTGCCACCGTCGTGGGCAGAATCGTAATCATGGTGCCGGCGCGCCTGAAACCGGCCAGCGGGGTCCACGAGGCCCCGCCGGCCGAAATATTTTCGGAGAATTTTGCGGGATCGATTTCGAGGCGCGTCGCCGGGGGAGGAGGGCTGGCGGGTCCGAATCGCAGCGTGGCAAGGTCGACCGCCGGCGCGGCGAGGCTGGCGGACGGAAGCGCGGCGGGAGCGATGCGCATGGAGCGCCACTGGTTGTCGGCCGGCTCCAGCGACATGAAGTGGCGCCATTTTCCACCGGCGACCACTTCGTTGAACTCCTGGGTGAGCTGCGTGAGGGCTTCATCCCCGGTGCGAGCGAGGGCGGCGTGTTGGCGCGCGGCGACGAGGTCGGTGTTGAACAGTCGCGCATAGGCCTCGGCATGAAAGTAGCGCTCGTTCGCGGCGCTCGCGCCGAGCACCGGATATTTGACCAACTCGAAGAAGGCATCGCGCTTGGCCGGTGGGATGGCGCGCTCGACTTCGCGGGTCGCCTCCACGATCCGATGAAAGTCCGCGAGGCGACGCTCGGCCTCGCGCGGAGTGAAGGGACTCTCCTGGACGCGTTGGCCCGACAGCCACCATTGCAGATGTTCCGGCTTCCGCACGAAGTTGAGCCGGTAGTATTCGGCCATGATCGCGGCAATCTTCGAGGCGGGCGGGGCGCCGAATTCGCGCGTGGCCCACGCGACGAGATACTGGTCGAGGTTGGAGGCGTTCCAGCGATTGATGTCCCACGCCATTTGGAGGAAAAACTCGGTCGGGATTTCGGCCGGCTTGATGTCGCCGACGTTGGCGATCCAGACGCGGTCGGCACCGTGCTCGTAGGCCTTGTGCATTTCCTCCCAGACGAGGCCGGGCGGAGTGGTGCTGAGCCAGAGGTAGGCGAGCGGGGCGCCGAGATAGGAGATGTGATAGTAAACGCCGAAGCCTCCGCGGCGCCGGCGTTCCCCGGCGCTCGCGAAATTGCGGACGTAACCAAAGTTGTCGTCGGGCCAGACGATCGTGACATCCTCGGGGACCTTCAGCCCGCGCCGGTAGAGTTCGAGCACTTCCTTCTAGGCGCAGAACATCTGGGGCGCGGCTTCGCCGCCGCGCGCGTATTTCAGCAACAGCGCTCGCTGGTCGACAAAGGTGCGCTGGAGGGTGGCAATGCGCTCGTCGTCGGTGCGGGGGCCGATCATGTTCGAGTCGTGGATGCCGCGCATCCCGAGCGTGTAGATGTTTTCGAAGCGGCCGTTTTCATCGAGGCGCTGCTCCCAGTAGCGGAGGACGCCGTCGCGATTCGCGACATAGTCGTAGCCCGACGCGGGCGTTTTCCATTCGCCGACGTTGTTGCGCAACATCGGCTCGGCGTGCGACGAGCCCATGACGATGCCATAGCGGTCGGCGAGGAGCTTGTTTTCCGGAAAACCATTAAACGGTTTCGTGCTCGGGTGCATCGCGGGCCAGAGGACGTTGGCCTTCAGGCGCAGCAAAAGCTCGAAGACGCGCGCGTAAGTCTTCGGGCCGAGGTCGCCGTTTTCCGGCTCGTGGGTGCGCGCGGCCCACGGCTGCAGGCCCCAATCCTCGTCGTTAATAAAGATGCCGCGATACTTCACCGACGGGGGACCGAAGCGGCGCGCGCCCGCGGCGATGGCGAGCGTGTCCTTGTGCTCGGGGGTGACGTCGGCCCACCAATGCCAGGGCGAAACGCCGATCGCCTCGGAGATTTCGTAGAGGCCATAGATCGCTCCACGGCGGTCACTGCCGGCGATGACGAGGGCGCGCTCGACGCCGGGGAAAGGCGCGGGCACGACCTGAATGACGAAGCTTTCCCACGCGCCGGCGAGCGCGTTGAGATTGATTTTCCCGGCGGCGGCGAGCTGGTCGAGGAGGGCGCTTTGTCCGAGCACGCTGGCGAGCACGACTTCACGGGGCAACGGAGCGGAACCGTTCAAGGCCGCGGGTGGAATCCCTGTCACGCGTTCGATGTCGTTGCGAAAATCCGCAGTGGCGCGGGCGACGGCTGGGTCGGCGGTCGTTTCCACGAGCACGGCGGCGGCGCGACCTTGTGACGCCAAAATAAAATCCTGCGCCCCGGGTTTTCCTGTCAGTAGCGCGGACTGCGCGTGGGCGAAACCAGCGGTGAACGCGGCGAGAAAAATCCAGCGGTGGAAATTCATGAAAAAACAGCGAGCCGCTTCGGGGGTGATCGGTGCCGTCGCGGTTCATCCGGGGCCGAACGACAAACGTCGGCGGGGTTGAATCGGGCTAGGTGCAACGTCTAGGAACTCGGCGGCGCGCCGAAATCCGTCAGCACGGCGCTGCGGTCGGTCGCGCGAAGATTCGGCGACGTCTCGGCATAGCGGCGCGCGTCGGCCGGGGCGGTCTTGGCCCATTCGCGAAGCACGGCGGCAATCGTGCCCGAGCGTAGCTCGACATCGACCACGCTCTCGGCCCAGCTCAGCGCGACCTCGGGCCGGCGCGCCACGAGGGGGGCGCAGGTGGCCACGGCGACAGCGCCCACATCAAGTTCGGTGCTGGAATCGCGGAGATTCAGCCAACTCGACGCGGCGACGAGGTCTTGGTTCACCCATTCGCCGAGCGCCGATTTCAGCGCGTAAGCGCGGTCGGCATCCGACGTGAGCCGCGCGGAAAATTCCGCGAGCGCCGAGGGATTGGTGGCGGTCCAGCCCGCCACGGCGGAGTGGAACGCTTCGGTGCGGAGCGCAGGATCGGCGAGAGCCACGGCGGCGCTCACGGCGTTTTCAGGCTGGTGCTCGGCCCAGAGGGTGAACGCCGTCGCGAGCCAAGCCTGGCGGTTGGCGGTCGGGCCGGCGCCGGCGAAACGCGTCGCGGCGTCGAATTCGCCCACGCGCGCCAGGGCGAACACCAACGAGCATCCGTGATCGTGGGCGAGCGCAGGATCCTCGCGCACGAAACGCGCGCCGAGTTCCAACGCCAGCGCGGGCGTGCCGCTCAGGCCGGCGAACAGCGCCGCGGCGGCGAAACTGCGCTCGGCGAGCGGGCGCTGGAGGGTCCAGCGCGCGGCGTCGTCCGGGGCGATCCGCACCCAGCCGCGCAAGGCGGCGGAGAGGAGGTTGTGGCGGAGGGGAAGATTGGTTTCCGCCAGCGCGATCGCGATGGCCCGAGCCGGATCGCGAGCGGCCAGCGTTTCCAAGAGGCGGGCCCTATCCTCGTCGCGGGTGAGCGACGAGGGTAGGGCGGTGGATCGCGCCCACCGCGGTTCGAAGTCCGACGCGGGCGGGCGTGAACTATCAGCGGGTGGTGATGACGGGGCGGCGGCGATCGTGATCGCGCTGGGCGCGGGTCGAAGGCCGGCCGTTGAATTTTCCCCGGCGATCCACTGGCCGAGGAAAACGCCGCCCAGCACGCCG
>JANYBX010000074.1 GCA_025360615.1 Opitutia bacterium | reverse complement strand
CTCGACGGTCTCGGCATCGGCCTAAAACTCGGACTCAACGGCATCTCGCTCCCGCTCTTCGTGCTCGCGGGCATCGTCGGTTTCGCCGCCGGGCTTTGCGCGATCCAGTCCACCGCCGAGCGCCTGAAAATCTACCTCATGCTTCTGCTCGTGATGCAGGCCGGCTTGATGGGCGTGTTCGCGAGCGTCGACGTTTTCTTTTTCTACTTCTTCCACGAACTCGCGCTCATCCCGACCTTCATCATGATCGGCATCTGGGGCGGCCGCGACCGCAGCTACGCCGCGATGAAGGTCACGATTTACCTCACGGCCGGCGCGATGATTTCGCTCCTCGGCCTCATCGCGCTCTACGTGAAAAGCGGCGCGCAAAGTTTCGATCTTATCGCTCTCCGTCACGCCCTCGCCGCCGCTCCGCTCGCCGACACCGTCCAGAAAAACATCTTCGGCCTGCTCACACTCGGCTTCGGCATTCTCGTTTCGCTCTGGCCGCTGCACACGTGGGCGCCCCTCGGCTACGGTGCCGCGCCCACTTCCGCCGCGATGTTGCACGCCGGCGTGCTGAAAAAATTCGGCCTCTACGGCCTCATCCAGGTCGCCCTCCCGCTCCTTCCCCTCGGCCTCGCGCCGTGGGCCCATAAACTCGCCTGGCTCGCCGTCGTGGGAAATATCCTCGTGGTCGGTTTCATCACCATCGCCCAGCGCGACCTCAAGCAGATGATCGGTTACAGCTCCGTCATGCACATGGGCTACGCGTTCCTCGGCATCGCCGCTGGATCGACGCTCGGCACGGGTGGCGTCGTGTTGCTGATGGTCGCGCACGGTCTCTCGGTCGCACTGCTGTTCCTGCTTTCGACGAGCATTTATCACCGCACGCACACCTTCGCGATGGATGAGATGGGTGGGCTCGCGCAAAAAGCCCCGGTCCTCGCCGCGCTCTTCGTCGCCGCCACCTTCGCGAGCATCGGCCTGCCCGGCTTCGCCAACTTCTGGGGCGAACTCACCATCTTCGTCGCGCTCTGGAAATTCTCCCCGCTCATCACCGCGCTCGCGGTCGCCGGCGTGGTGATCTCCGCGATCTACGGCCTGCGCTCCGCCGCCAACGTCTTTTTCGGCCCGCCCACCGCTGAGTTCACCAAGGTCGCCGCCGAGCATCCCGTCACCGACATCCGCTGGAGCGAACGCCTCCCCGCCCTCGTGCTCGTCGCCGCGCTCCTCTTCGCCGGCTTCTGGCCGAAATCCGTCTCCACTGCCATCGACGCCGCGCTCGCGCCCGCCGCACCGGTCGCCGTCACCAAGTAACGCTTTCCCGCAATGGACATCTCGGTTCTCCAAGACCTCGCCGCCCGTAATGATTGGGCCGCCATCTTCCCCGAGCTCCTGCTCGGCTGTCTCGCGCTGGCGCTCCTCGTTCTCGAAATCGTGCTCCCGAAAAAGCAGCACGACCTCATCCCCGCGTTCGCCATCGCCGGCCAGGCCGCGCTGCTCATCGCGCTTGTGCTGAATTTCCGCAGCGGCTACCTCGGCACCGAGTCGTTCAACGGCCTCCTCCGCCACACCTACTCCGGTCAGGTGATGCGCGCCTTCTTCCTGCTCTCATCGATCCTGGTCTGCCTGCTCGGCCGCGTCAGCCTCGCGAAGCAGCTCATGCCGCGCGTCGAGTTTTATCACATCGTGATGGTCGTCGCCGCCGCGATGATGCTCCTCGCGCAGGCCAACCACTTCGTCCTCCTCTTCGTCGCGCTCGAGACGCTCACCATCGGTCTCTACATTCTCGTCAGCTATTTCCGCACCAGCGCCCTCACGCTCGAGGCCGGCCTCAAATATCTGGTGATGGGCGCGCTCAGCTCATCGCTGCTCCTCTTCGGCATCGTGCTCCTCTACGGCGTCGCCGGGAATCCCTCGCTCGCCGCCCACACGGCGAACTCGATGCACTACGGCGAACTCTCGCGTTTCCTCGCCGCCAATCCGCACAACTTTCTCGCCAGCGTCGGCATCGTCCTCGTGCTCTCCGGCGTCGCGTTCAAGGTCGGCGCGTTTCCCTTCCAGATTTGGGTGCCCGACGTCTATCAAGGTGCCCCGACGCCGATCACCGCCTTCCTCGCCGTCGCCTCGAAGACAGCCGGTTTCGCCGTGCTGCTCGCGCTCTCGCAATACGTTTTTGCCAGCTATGCCTGGCTCGTTACGCCGGTGCTGACGTTCTTCGCCGCGACGACGCTCATCTTTGGCAACCTCGCCGCGCTTACGCAGCATAACGTCAAGCGCCTCATCGGCCTCTCCGGGGTTTCGCACGCCGGCTTCCTGCTCCTCGGCGTGGTGGCCGCGACCCGGGCTCCGCTCGCGGTGGGTGCGATCTATTTTTATCTCTTCGCCTACCTGCTCGCCTCGTTCGCCGTCTTCGGCGTGATGACGCACCTCGCCGGCTCCAACGACGCCGACCAGGAACTCGACCACTACGCCGGCCTCGCGAAGGACAACCCGTTCCTCGCGATGGTGCTCGCCATCGGTCTCGGCTCGCTCGCGGGAATTCCGCCGCTCGTCGGTTTCATGGGCAAACTCTTCGTTTTCATCGCCGCCTTCCAAGCCGGCTTGTATGGCCTGCTGGCGGTCGCCGTCACCGGCGTGGTGATTTCGATCTATTACTATTTCGGTTGGATCAAAGCCGCCTTCTTCGAGACGTGGGCCAACTCCACCAACGCCTCCGATGCTCCGGCTCATCCCCCGCGCACGCCCGTAAGCCTCGCCTGCGGCGTGGCTCTCGGCTCGCTCGCCCTCGCCACGGTAGTCCTCGGTTTTTACCAAGGCCCCCTCGGCGAATGGCTGACGCCGCGTTGAGCATGGTAGATTCCGGATCCTGAAGAGTCGGAATTTAACCGCGGATTTCGCCGATATGGCGGATGGATTTTCATTGGTGGAGTTTATCAGCCAGATCCGCGTCATCAGCGGGAGAAATTCGAGGGTCTAACCGCGAGCGTCGGGCGTCGCCAGACTCCCGCCTTGCCTCACTGGCCTCCGTGGACATGGTCGGAACCGTCATGGAAACCGTTAAATCCTGGACTGACGCCGAGCTGATGGCTCTGCCGAACGACGGTTATAAACGCGAACTGCTCCAAGGAGAAATTATCATGAGCCCTGCCGGTTCCGAACACGGTCGAATTTCTTTTCTCGTTGCTGCCGCGATTGACCGACACGCCAGCCGACTGGGGTTGGGTTTGGTGGTGGATTCCAGCACGGGCTTTCGTCTCACGCCGGATGATCTGCTCTCTCCTGACGTTGGCTTTATTTCCAAAGCCCGGCTCTCCGGCATGAAGCGCCTGCCTCGTGGTTTTTTCCCCGGGGCGCCCGACTTGGCTGTTGAAGTGCTTTCACCCTCTGATACCCCGGGCCGCACTCACGACAAGTTGACCGCGTATTTTGCCCACGGCGTGCACCTCGTGTGGGTCATCAATCCCGCCGAACGCAATGCCCTGGTCTACCGCACCCCCGAAGCCGACCGCCTCCTGCGCGTGACTGATTCTCTCGACGGCGAAGACGTGCTCCCCGGCTTCACGCTCCCGTTGGCGGAGTTGTTCGCAGAGCTTTCTTTCGAGTAAATTTCCGTTCGGATAACCCCGTCTAAGGCAAACGCACCCGGATACTCGAACAGAACCCACAGCTTTCGTAGCATCGGCTACGGCTTCATCTGAAAACCGCGAATTTTACAACCCGAAGCCACTTCCGAGCACGTGCCCCCTGGGCGCGGCTTGGCGTGTCTTCGGGAAGGGCGCTTCGCGGTGCCTCAGATGAGGGTGCGCTGGGTTCGCGCCCTCTTTATGTCCACACAACTCCACCGCAGAAATTTTATATCCATCGCATTTTCCTCGTTGCTGATGGTCGCGAGTGTGCAAGCGCAAACTCCACCGAGTTTTGTGACTCAGCCGTCCAACGTGACCGCCGGTGATGGTGGGTCCGTAACGGTCAATGTGGTTGTGAATACATCAACTACTACGGAAAAAACAGATCTGGGGTTTGGAATCATAGTGGACTTGCCTGTTCCGGCCCCGGTTTCGTGGCAAATAAGCTTGGGTGGGCGAATGCTCAATTCGTCGGCCAGTGGAAGTTCACAGGTTAATAATAGGATTACGGCTAGCGTGGCTTTTGGCCCTGTCAGCGCCGCTGACGCGGGCGTTTTTCAAATCGTGGCAACTAACGTTTTCGGGTCGACGTTAAGCGAAGCTAGAACGCTCACAATAACACCCAGTGCTCCGTCGATTTCCTCTCAACCCTCCAACGCAACAGTCACAGTAGGAGGTAATGCCACCTTTTCTGTATCGGCTGGCGGCACCACGCCTCTGACTTATCAATGGCGGAAAGATGGCGTTAGCGTTGCAGATGCGACCAGCGCGACGCTTGTCTTAAGCAGTGTTCAGACTACCGCTGCTGGCAATTATTCCGTGGTAGTGACCAATTCTGTTGGGTCCGTCGCGAGTAACGGAGCATTGCTCACGGTTAATCCTGCCGCCGTCGCTCCAGTTATCACGACTCAGCCCGTTTCTCGAACCGTTGTGATTGGAGCGAATGTTACATTCTCGGTGGTTGCTACTGGAATACCGGCACCAACCTACCAGTGGACTAAAAATGGAGTACCGCTGAGTGGGGCAACGAATGCAGCACTGGTTTTAAATGCAATCCAGTCGACCGCAGTAGGGAGCTATGCCGTTGTAGTCACGAATTCAGCCGGCTCTGTCACAAGTGCGGCGGCGAATCTAGAATTGGCGTCCCCGCTACTCAGCAATGTCTCCGTTCGCACTACGCTCGCCGCCAACCAAATCCTTACCGTCGGCCTCACCATGCAGGGCGGGCCGAAATTGGCCCTTATCCGCGCTGCCGGTCCGGGCCTTGCCGCCTTTGGTGTTTCTGGCACGATGGCCGATCCCAAGCTCGCGCTGTTCAACGGCCAAACTCAGGTCGCCGCTAACGATAACTGGGGAGGCAACCCCGCCGTCAGCACTGCGATGACCGCTGTCGGTGCTTTCCCGTTTCCTTCCACCACCAGTCTCGACGCGGCACTTGTGAGCAGTATCGACGGCGGTCGCACCGTCCAGGTTTCTGGCCCCGCCTCTGGGAACCTCATCGTAGAAGTTTACGACGCCGGCTCGGGCAATATTCCTCGCCTCACCAACGTATCCGCGCTTAACCGCGTCGGCACGGGCGGCGATCTCCTCATTGCTGGCTTCACGCTGGCCGGGATCGGCACCAAGAATCTCCTCATCCGAGCTGTTGGTCCGAGCCTCACCCCGCTTGGAGTCACCGGAGTTCTCGCCGACCCCAAGGTTGAAATCTACAACTCCTCTGGAGTTAAGATCGGCGAAAATGACACCTACGCCGCTTCGCTCGCCTCTACATTTGCTTCGGTAGGCGCCTTCGCACTTATCCCCGGGAGTAAAGACGCCGCGCTCGTGGTGGCGCTCCCGGCTGGGGGTTATACGGTCCAAGTCTCCGGTGCCGACGGTGGCACCGGTTCGGCAATCGTCGAAATCTACGAACTGCCATAGTCGTGTGACGGATCAGCACGGTTGCCGGCAAGATCGTCCGCTTTCATCCGTGTGATCCGTGGATTCAAAAATCCGGTCGGACCACAAAGTCTCCGCCATTTTAAACTTCAGGGACGATGGCGGGTTTTACGTGTCTGATTGTCATGCAAGTTACCATGAGCACCCTCGCGCTATTCTGGCTGAAGTCGGTTCGATACCTTTTTCTCGTTGCCGGCTTCATCCTCGTCAGTGAACTCCACGCGCAGTCGCCGTGGACCGCACGCAGTTCCGGCACGACGGCCAACCTTGCCGGCGCCGTGTATGCATCAGAACTGGGTGCCGCTTCTCTGGTAGCGGTCGGTGCGCAGGGAACTATCCTGTCGTCGGCCGATGACGGCGTCACTTGGACGCGGCGCGATTCAGGAACAAGCCTCGACCTGACGGCGGTCACTTATGTTTCGAGCATAAAACGCCTTTTCGCGGTGGGTGAGGGGGGCGTGATTTTGGCCTCCGCTGACGGGGTCGTCTGGGCTCGCGAGGCGTCTCCGACGAGCGTTCGTTTAAATGCGATTGCCGCTTTGGGGGATACCGTGTCGGCGGTTGGCGAAGCGGGGGTCGGATTGCTCACCCGCGAGGCGAGTGGCGGGTGGACTCGCCGCGATGTTGGATTCAGTGACCGGTCGATGAGAGGCTTGGCGGGAGGAGTGGCGGTGGGCCAGGCCGGGGCGATCTTTTCGCTCACAACGGGAGTCTCCGGGGTCCCTGACACTTGGACCATGGTTCCTTCACCGTCGGGCGTGGATCTGGAGGCGGTGGGTTTGGGAGGCCTATCTCAAACCAGTGGAGAGGTCACCGTCGTCGGAGCAGGCGGCACCATCCTCAAAAAACTTTCCACGGGTTACGCCGCGCGAGTTTCTGGGACGACGGGACGGCTGCGCAGCATTTGTTTTAAGTTGGGCGGTAGTATCAGAATCATTACCGGTCTTGTACGCATTGATGTGGGGGAATTTTTTGTCGTCGGCAGCGGCGGTGCCATCCTCCGTTCGGCCGATGGCGTCACGTGGCAGCCCGATCTGTCGTCCACCGCCAGCAACTTGAACGCCGTTGTTGCCGCTCGGAATAACGTGATCGCCTTCGGAGATGCCGGCACGGTTTTGACGAGCGGTGCCAGCAGTGGATCGATGCTGGCTATCACGCGTCAGCCGACGATCGGTTATGATCAGGCCGGCAATCCATTTCTTGACGGCGCTGCGATTGGCGAGGGCGCGTTGACCTATCAATGGGTGGAACTGACCGCAGGCTTGCCGAGGCCCGTTGGCCTGGGGTTGCCTCGGATATCGCTCCCCGCTCCGTCTTTTGCGGGAAACGGTCCGCCCGCTTATCGGCTCTTCGTCGGAAACGCTTTCGGCATTGTCCAATCGGAGACGGTTACCACAAATCGGCTTTCTAATCTTTCTTCCCGCGCGGTGGTGGGAGCTGGAGAGAAAAAACTCATCAGCGGATTTGCCGTCGCGAGCGTGTTGTCCACGCCCCGCACCATTCTCATTCGCGCGGTGGGCCCGACCCTCGGCAATTTCGGGCTGAGCAACGTTCTCAAGACGCCGCGCCTTACGGTGTTCTCGGGCCAGTCGGTTATTGCTACCAACACCGGCTGGCAGACCAACGCCGATGTCGCCGGCATCGTGAACGCGACGAACCGCCTCGGCGCGTTTTCGCTTTCGAGTAACTCAGCCGATTCGGTACTTTTGCTCTCGCTGGCTCCCGGCAACTACACCGCTCAGGTCGAAAGCGCCGATGGCTCTGTCGGTGTCGCGCTCGTGGAAGTTTACGATGTCGACCCGCCGTCACTCACCCGATTGAGCAATCTCTCGGCACGTGCCGAGGTTCAAACCGGCGACGGCATCCTGATCGGCGGCCTGGTGATCGAAGGCGGATTGAAGAAGAAAATGTTACTGCGCGCTTCGGGGCCCGCGCTCGCTGCATTTGGGCTCCAAAATATTTTAGCCAAGCCGAAGCTGACTCTTTTTAGCGGCGGTAATGTGTTATCGACAGCGACGAACTGGAGCGCCGCGGGCAATGCCGCGGATCTCCGCACTGCCGCCAAAGCCGCTGGTGCTTTCGCTTTTCCCGAAGGCAGCGCCGACGCCGCGTTGCTCGTGGAACTCAATCCCGGAGCGTATACGTTGCAAATATCCGGAGCAGATGGAGGGACTGGCGTCGCGCTCATCGAAGTTTACGAGCAGCCATAGCCCTTGCCGGTTCGCATTCGTCGGAGCCTCGCGCCGTTGACGGCGTCCGTCAGATCGCAATCGAACCGAACTGGTTTACGAACGGCAGCGCCTCGACGATTTTCTGGTGCCAGCCTTCTTGTCCCATCCGGCAGATCGCGCGCCAGCTAGGAAAAAATTGTCCCGTTGGTGTAGTGGCCGTCGGTGCCGCCGAAGAAATCGTTCTCGAGGTAAAACGTGAACACCAATGCCAGTGTCGCCGCTATGCTCCTCTTTTCCTTTGCGCCCCTTCGCGGCCTTCGGGTGCAATCTTTCCGCGTTGTAAAGTGATGGCTTCTCCCTCGTCCCACCGGCACGTTAGTTCGGTTCCGGAGCAAAATCATGCGGCGCTTTCTTTTCCTTTTCACGGTCTTTGCGCTGCTGTTGCTCCTGCTTTTCGCGGTGCGCAACTGTTCCCGCCTTGTGCCGGAGAGGGCGCGCGTTTCGCCCGCAGTCGTGTCGCCCGTGCCGAAGGCTTCGGTTGCCGAGACTTCGAATTCCGGCTCAGGTTCTTCGACTGGTGACTCATCTGCCGACCCGGCGCGCGTTCCCAGCTTCCAAATGAAACTCCTCGATTTCGCGATCGACTCCGGGGGCATTCGCTTCACGCGGGCCACGGCCGCCGCTGGTCGCGTCAAGGCTCCGCCGCTTTCCATTTCGCCGTGGCGGATCGAGTTCACCGTCTACGGCCGCGGCGGCGAAAAACTTTACAGCGGCTCGCTCGATCATCCGCTCCACCCGCGCTACGAATACGCCGACGCCACGCCGCCGGGCCAATTGCATACCGTGATAGGGATCGAGTCTGCCGCGGATTTTCAACTGCGCCTGCCCGCCGAATTGCCCGCCGCGCGGATCGCTTTCTTTGAGCGACGGCCCCATCTTCCCTCCGACGCTCCGCCGATTCCTCTCGGCGAGATTTCTCTCCCGTGAACCTTTTCCGCCGTCTGCCACTCGTCGCCGTTCTTGGCCTCGCGCTCGCGTTTATCGCGAGCTCCACGCTCCGCGCACAGACCTTCACCCAGGTGCGCGACACCGGCCCGCGCGCCAACCGCATCAACATCGTCTTCATCGCCGAGGGTTACACCGCCGCCGAGTCCGCGAAATTTTCCACCGACGCCGCCACGAAAATCCAAACTCTCGTAGGCAACGAATCGTGGAGCCGTTTCGCCGACAGTATCAACGTCTTCACCCTCTTCGTCGCGAGCGCCGAGTCCGGCGCCGACGACCCCGTCAACAACATCGTTCGCGACACTTATTTCAACAGCACCTTCAACACCTCCGGCATCGACCGGCTCCTCGCGCTTCCTGGCACGGGCACGACGAAAGTGCGGAGCCTGCTCACGCAATATCTGCCCGACTGGGATGTCGTGCTCGTGCTCGTGAACAGCACCAAATATGGCGGTTCGGGCGGCTCCTTCACGGTCGTTTCGCTCAATGTAAGTTCAGACGATGTCATGCTCCATGAACTCGGCCACTCGTTCGCCAAGCTGACCGACGAATACGTCGATGACGCCGCCGCACCCAGCTACCCGCCCGCCGAATATCCCAACGCCACCCAGAAATCCACGCGGGCCACCAGTCCTTGGAGCGCCTTTATTTCCCCCGGCACGGCGATCCCGACGCTCACTGCGGCCGACGAGAATACGGTCGGGCTTTTTCTCGGCGCGCACTACCGCTCCACCGGATTTTACCGGCCGACCAACAACAGCAAGATGCGCTCGCTGGGGCGGCCGTTCGGCCCCGTCAACTTGCGCGCTTTTGGCACCGCGGTTCACGGTTTGAATCTCAACCTCGCCTCGACCGCGCCCGTCATCACGCAGCAGCCGGCCGGTGCCTCGGTCGCGATCGGCCAGGCTTACACCTTGCACGTGGTGGCCACGGGCGCGGGCCCGCTGACATATCAATGGCGGCTCGACGGCGTGTATCTCGCCACGGGCACCGGCGCAGATTGGCCGATCACGACCATGAATTCCGCGCAGGCGGGAGTCTATGCGGTCGAGGTCACCAATGCGGCCGGCACCACCCTCAGCGCTCAGGTCGCCGTGCAACTTCCCGGGGTGAACTTGCCGCCGAGCATCGACGCGATTTCGCCGGCGGTGTCACTCACGGCGGGCGATTCGGTGACGTTATCAGTCACGGCGAGTGGCATCGCCCCGTTGACCTACCAGTGGCTCAAGGACGGTGTGGCCATCGCGGGCGCGACGAGCGCCACGCTCACGTTGAGCAAGGTGCCGGGCAGCGCCGCTGGCAGCTACACCGTCACGATCACCAATCCGGGCGGCTCGGTCACGAGCGCCCCCGTCATCCTCACGGTGGTGGCGGCGCGACTCACGAACGTCTCCGTGCGCACCACGCTCGCCGCCAATCAAATCCTCACGGTCGGCTTCACGATGCAGGGCGGCGCGAAACCGTTGCTCATCCGTGCCGCCGGTCCCGGCCTCGCGGCCCTCGGTGTCACCGGCACGATGGCCGATCCGAAGCTCACGCTCTTCAAGAGCTCGGTTCTGATCGAGGCCAATGACAACTGGAGCAGCAATGCCACGGCCGTGGCCAACGCGAACGCTGCTGTCGGCGCCTTTCCCTTCGCGCCCGGGAGCCTCGACGCCGCGCTCGTCCGCTCCATCGACGGCGGCCACACGGTGCAGGTCTCCGGCCCCGCGGCGGGCAACGTCATCGTCGAAGCTTATGATGCCGGCTCCGGCCTGACTCCGCGTCTCACCAATCTCTCCGCGTTAAACCGCGTCGGCACCGGAGGAGATGTGCTCATCGCCGGCTTCACCATCGCCGGTTTCGGCACGAAAAATCTGCTCATCCGCGCGGTCGGCCCCACGCTCGCGGCGGTGCAGTTCGGCTTGGCCGGCATGATCGCCGATCCCAAACTCGAAGTTTATTCCGGCCCGACCAAGATTGGAGAAAACGACAATTGGGCCCCGGCGTTGACGGAAACGTTCGGCAGCGTGGGAGCCTTCGCGCTCATTCCAGGCAGCAAGGATGCCGCGCTCGTCGTCAGCCTGCCGCCGGGCGGCTACACCGTCCAAGTCTTCGGTGCTGATGGCGGCACTGGCACCGCGCTGGTCGAGATTTACGAGCTGCCATAAGGCGGCGCGCCGAAATTCGGCGGGCGTCCCGCTTTTCCGTTGCGCCCCTTCGCGGCCATCGTGTGCCATCTTTCCGCCGCATGAAAGTCACTGGCCTCGCCCTCGTCCCGCCCCCGACCGCCGCCGATCTTCCCAAGGTCACCCCCGAGCTGCTCGCCTCCGTGCTCGCGCGCTACTCCCGCAGCAATGAGGGCATCGCCGCGATCATGGCCAAGGTTGATCTCGCCAACCCCGAGGCCTCCATCGACCGCATCCTGAAATTCGTCGACTACGGCCACGCCTCCATCGGCGGCCTCACCGGCGGTCTCGCCATCGCCCTCGATGGCGTCTCGATGTGGCTCGCGTATAAAATTTTCGAGATCGCGCAAATGGCCGACGGCCAGGAGTCCTCCACGCGCTACATCACGATGGACGCCGCCAACGTCCCCACCGCCGAGGCGCTCGGCATTCCCGCCGATCTCGCCGCGCGCTGGAGCGAGATCGTCGCCCGCAGTTTCGCCGCCTACCACGCGGAGTATTCCCGCCTCGACGCGCTTGCCCTCGCGCAACCCGATCTCGTCCGCCTCCCGCCCGACGCGAAGCCCGCCGTCGCCACGCGCCTCCGCAAAAATTACGCCCTCGACCGCGCCCGCTATTTCATCCCGCTCGCCACCCGCACCAACCTCGGCCTCGTCCAGACTTCGCGCATGTGGGCCACCACGGTGAAGCACCTCGATTCGCTCCCGCATCCCGAGGCCCGCGCCGCCGCCGCGCTCATTCGCGCCGAACTCGTCAAACTCTCCCCGCGCCTCACGCGCCACAGCTTCGCCGAAAAATCCTACGAGGAACAGGCCCGTCAGGAACTCGCCGCCTCGCTCGCCCTCGGCCTCGCCCGACTCTCCGCCGCCCCGCTCGCCGACGAAGTCTGGGTCCACGTCGACCGCGCCACGCCGCCGTTTCTCCCCGAGACGCAGTCCATCGCCGAATCGCTCAACCACCGCGGCAACCGTTACGCCCAACAAGGCACCGCCACCCGCCGGATGCGCGTGAGTTTCGCCTGGAATAACCTGGCGCTCGCCGAACTCCGCGATCTCAACCGCCACCGCACCGGCCACCGCTACACGCCCTGCATCCAAGCCGGTTTTTATCTCCCGCCCGAGATCGCGCACGCCGCCCACGCTCAACTTCTCGCCGACCAACTCGCCCTCACCCGCGAACTCATGGAGCGCGGCTCGCCCGCCTACGTTTACTCCCTCCTCCTCGGCGCGCAGACGCCCTTCGAGCACAGCACGCACGCCGACAAGTTCATCTACGAAGCCGAACTCCGCACCGGCATGGGCGCGCACTTCCGCTACGCCGATCACCTGAGCGCCGCGCTCCGCGCCTTCTTTGAAAAAGTCCCCGAGGCCAAGGCGTGGGTCGTCGAAGGCACCGCCGAGCCGGAGTAGATGGAGGCGGGGTGCCCTCACCCCGCATAACGTCCTTCCGCTTTCGACGGCGCTGCCGAGTCGGAATAATCCCCGCCGGGATCATGAGGCGCGGAGCCCCGGGCCATATTTGATTTGCCGCACCCCGCACCCTCCACCTCCATCGGGACGCCCTGCATGAAACTGTCCGGCGTCACCTCCCTCGTCGCCCTCGGCGTGCTTTTATCGACGACCGCGCGTGCCGCCGATGCGGCCAAAGTCGACTACGCCGAGCGCAACACCTCCTTCGCTCCGGCCGCCAGCATCGCGCCTGAAAAAAACGTCCCGCAGCGCAACGATTCCCTGCAAGACCGCCGCGTCACGCCCGCGACCATCGACAAAAAAGACGCCGCCGTCGGCGACCGCCGCGCGCCCCTCGATGTCTCCGAGGCCCGCGCGAAAAACGTGATCGAAAAAGATTCCCGCCGCCCTGAAACCCGCGAGCGCGAACTCAGTGCCTTCGACCACCGCGAGTCGCACATCCAGACTTCCGACCAGCGGGAAAAACCGCCGCTCGTCACGCGCTACCAAGCCGGCCTCACCTCCGCCAGCGCCGCCAACATGAGTCGTTTCCCCGCGCTCGGCCAAGCGACCTCCGCCCACATCAACCGCTTCGTCTTTCGCAAAAACGAATCCGCCGGCTCCGTCCCCGCGGCGGCCGTCGTGCCGGCCGCCGGCGGATCGGTTACGTCATCTTTCTCCGCCCCTCGATGAGCCGCTTTCGCGTTCTTCAGTTCAACATGCAGTTCGGCCAGGTCTGGGATGACGCCGATCCCGACCACGCCCCCATCCACCTCGATGCCGCCCTCGCGGAGATCCGCCGCCACGATGCCGATGTAATCCTGCTACAGGAACTCGAGCAGGCGCAGCCTGGCGGCGTGCAGCTCCAGCCGCCGCCGAATTTCACCCGCCTCCGCGCCGAACTCGTCGGCTACAACAGTTGCTTCGCCTACCCGAAGGCGGACCCGCGCGAGCTGCCCTTCGGCATCGGCCTCGCGATTTTTTCGCGCGGCCCGCTGCACGATCCGATGCGGCTCGATCTCCCGTCGCCCCCGATCGAGTTCGATTTTTACGGTAACACCACCACACCGACCGACCGCGTGTTCATCGGGGCCAAGACCACGCTGCACGGCCGCGAAGTGCAGCTCTACAACACCCACCTCCTCGCGTTTTTCATGCTCGGCGCCGGCAACACCGAGAGCCCCTGGCAGCGCAATCTTGTCGCCGATCAGATCACGGGCGCGACGGGAGCGACGATTCTCACCGGCGATTTCAACGAGAGTAAGCACGAGATCCTCGTCGGGCAGTTCGCCGAGTGCGGCTACCAGACCGTCCAGACCACCGAGATCACCTGGCGCCGCCGCCCCTTCGTGCTCGACCACATTTTCTACAACTCCCCTCTGCGCTGCGTGAGCCACGCGGTCGTGCCCACCTCCGCCTCTGATCACCACGCGCTCGTCGCCGATTTCGAGTTCACCGTGTAGCCCGAAGATCCGGCACGCGCTGGTTACCCCCGGCTGGTTCGCGGCGCTCCACGCGAAGCTGCCGCTGGAATTTTGTAGGAGCGGCTTTACGCCGCGATGGCTGACGCGAATCGCGCCGTCGAGCAGATCGCCTCGAGCTTCCGCACTTTTATGCTCCGATTGAGCCTCGCGCGATCCCGGCCTTTGGCGGGCAATTTCACACGCGTGCTTACTTCGCGGCCTTGGCGATCTTGGCGGAAACCGAGCTTTCACGTTGAAGACGCGACCGCCGGCCGGTGACATGCTGCCCAGCATGAAGATTCTCAGCGGCGTTTCACCCTACCCGGAGATCTGGCCGTGCGCATAAGTGGCGGCGTGGCGCGCGGCATTCCGCTGGTCGTGCCGAAAGGCGACGCGGTGCGACCGGCGACGGATGGGATGCGGCAGGCGGTCTTTTCGAGCCTCGGCGCCCGCGTGGCCGGGGCGCGGTTCCTCGATCTTTTCGCGGGCAGCGGCGCGTATGGGTTGGAGGCGTTGAGCCGGGGCGCGGCGGCGGGGATTTTTGTGGAGAAAAACGCGAAGGCCGTCGCGTGCGTGCGGCAGAACCTCGCGGCGGTATGCAAGAGCCTCGGGCGCGCGACCGACGGGCTGGAAGTATTGCAGGCGGACGCGCGCACCGTGCCCCTCCGCGCCCTCCCCGCGGGCTCAGGGCCGGCCGGCGGTGCCGCGCCGGATCTGGTTTTTATCGACCCGCCCTACGACATCATCACCGCGATTGCGCCCGCGCTCTTTGCGCGGCTCGCCGAGACGCTGGCGGCGAAGCCGGATGCGCTCGTCGTCTTTGAGGCGCCCGGTGAAATCGAACTCGCGCCGGCGGGTTGGACCCTGCTGAAACGTCTCGGCCAAGGCGCGCGCCAGCCGACGGTCTGTTTTTTTCGCCGCGCCGAATCCCGCCCCGCCTGAGTCCGGTGATACAGCCCGCTCCACGGTGCCGCGCGGCCACGGGGTGGTGCCCCGTCATTCGCCCCCGTCTTAGAATGCCCCGGGGTATGTCTGCCCCTGCAGTTCCTCCGCTGAAACAGATGAGATCCTCCTTCTGCAACCTCCCCACCGAGCGCAGGGTGATCAGATTAAGCCACATCTTCGAACGCGAATAGTCGGGCGAGACACATCCGAAGTGCTGCGCCTCCTTCCTCATTTCGTCCATCGCATCCCAGAACCGCTCCGTCTCCTTCTTCGTCGGGTCAGCCAGCAGGCGGGCGATATGCGCATTTCGTTCGGAGAGGCATCGCTCCCGCCCATCGGCCGCAGGGCCCAAAATTTTTCCAGTCTGACTCCTGCATGGATCCTTTTCTTGGTTGGATCAGATCAACGTTCAACCTGAGCCACGGCCACTCGGGCCCGTTGCTGGCGCCGGGCTAATCGTTTTATCTTTCGCCGCAGTGGTGGGACGGAAGCAAAAGCCCATTCCGATTCCGACGACCAAAACGATCCATGACCCGATGCGCCCATATTGAAGCACGGTGTCCTGAGTGGGCGTCACATAAAATCGCTTTCCATGACTGCTTAATTGGACCGTTTGCGTGGAAGAACTCATCGCCGTGACGGGGCTTCTCTTCTGCAAATATGCGAAATAGCCGAATGTCCCGATCCAACCAAGGAGGCCAAGGATGGCCAAAGTAGTGGCGATACCTCTCAGCAGCGTACGCATCGTTGGGAAGTTCTTTGTTTTGCCGAACATTCAAGATCAGTCACGGGCCAGCAGGCCCGTTGGCTGTAGCGCCTGGTTGGGCGTTTGGATGGACACGGTCAACAGCGCGGTAATCTGAGCACGCGCGTCTTCAAGCACGACCGGAAACTGCTTCAGCGTCCGCCATGCAATACCATTCCGAACTCGCAACAGACCAAGGACGATGTGTTCGCTAGCCAGGAAATCGTGACCGAGCTGATCGGCTTCCTTCGCGCTTGCTTTCAAGACCTTCATCAACCGCAGGGTGCAGGGTATCGTGGTCGCTCTGTCCACGGTCTTTCCGGGCTGAAGAGAACTCTCAACCATTCTCTTCAACTCAACGGGATCGATTCTGACTTTCTTTAACGCGGCGGCGCCATCGCTCGTCGCTAGCAGACCAAGTAGCATATGCTCGGTCCCAACAAAGGAATGAAAAAGGCGGTCCGCCTCTTGGCGCGCGAGAACCAGCACTTGCTGGGCGTTCGGCGAGAAATTGTCGAGCGCTCGCGGTCGACGTCCAAATAGCCAATCGAAGATCTTCATTTCTTGCCGAACGTTTGAGATCAGCCACGGCCGCTTGGGGCCGTTGGCTGTAGCGTCTGGTTCGGCTCTGGTTTTCTTAGATACGGCGCATATTTCGATCCGTAGCTCTTGTCGCAGAGCGC
>JANYBX010000053.1 GCA_025360615.1 Opitutia bacterium | reverse complement strand
CGATGCCGACACTGGGAAAAAACTCGGCGAGGTCGGTCCGACCACGCGCGCGCACGGCATCGCGGTGGTGCCGGAGTTGAATCACGGCTTCGCGACCAGCGGCATCGATGACCTGATCACGATGTTCGATCTGAAAACGCTCGCGACGCTCAAGCAGGTGAAGTCCACCGGCTCCGGTCCAGATGCGATCGAATACGATCCTCAGTCGAAACGCATCTTTGTGGGCAATCACGGCAGCGGCGAAATTGTCGTCATCGATCCGGCCACGGGAGAAATCGTTTCCACGCTCGCGCTTGGCGGAAAACTCGAGGGCATCGCCTTCGATGGTCGCGGCCAAGGCTACGTCATCGCCGAAGACAAGGCTTCGGTGCACGTCTTCGATACGCACACGTTGAAGGCGAAAGCCACGTGGGCGTTTGCGCCCGGCGAAGGCGGCACGGGCCTCGCGGTCGACGCGGTGAATCACCGCCTCTTCGCCTCCTGCGCGAACAACAAAGCCGTCGTGCTCGATAGCGACACCGGGAAATTGATCGCGACGGCGGTGATCGGCGACGATCCCGACGGGCTGGCCTTTGACCCGAAAAACCACCGCATCTTCACGTCGAACGTCGATGGCACGATGACCATCATCCAGCAGGAATCCGCCGACAAATACTCGGTGCTGCAGAACGTGAAAACTCCGCCGAGCTGCAAGACGATCACCTTCGACGAGAAGACGGGCAACGTCGTCACCTGCGCGCCGCAATACGGCCCGAAGCCCGCTCGCGTCGCAGGCGGTCCGGCCCCCCGGGCGCCGATCATCGCGGGAACTTTCGAGGCCATCGTGATCGGGCAGTAATCGCTGGGCGACGCACCCACGGATGAGCTTCGCCGGAAATTTCTCCTCGAAAATCCCGGCCGTCGCCGTGTTTGCGCTGCTCGCCGGCTGCGCGACTCAGCCCTCGCCACCGCCGCCACCTTTATCGGCGGCCACGAACGCGGCGAACTACGATGCGCGATCCCTGCGTGACGAGAGTTTGCGGCGGTTTCTCGCCGAGAACCTCGGTTCCGTGCCGCCGCCCGATTGGGATTTCGAGACGCTGGGTTGGGTCGCGTTTTATTTTCATCCCTCGCTCGAACTCGCCCGCGCGCAGTGGGCCACCGCGCGTGCGGTCGAGCGCACGGCGGGCGTGCGGCCGAATCCCACGCTGACGTTTACCCCGGGCTATAATTCCACGCGCGTGCCGGGCGTGTCGCCGTGGATGCCCGGCATTAATTTCGATTTCCTTTTTCCTACCGCCGGCAAACGCGGCCATCAGCAAGCCATCGCACGCAGTGAGGCCGAGGCGGTGCGACTCGGCGTGTTTTCGGCGGCGTGGCAAATCCGCAGCGAATTGCGCCGGGCGCTGATCGACGCGAGCAGCGCCGCGCGACGCGAAGCGGTTTTGCGCGCTCAAGTGGAGACTCACCAAAAACTCGTCACGCTGCTCGAACAGCGTTTCGCCGCCGGCAGCGCAGTCGCGACGGAAGTCTCGACGGTGCGCACCGCGTTGCTGCGCGCAGAGTCCGCCGGAGCGGACGCCGCGAGTCAGGCGAGCGTGGCGCGCGCGCGCGTCGCCGCCGCGCTGGGTTTGCCGCTCGCGGCCCTTGATGGAGTGATGCTTCCGGCCACGCCCACGCCGCCGGCGCTGTCGAGCGAAACGCTCGCCGCCGCGCGTCGCGAGGCCCTGCAATCGCGCGCGGACATTCTCACCGCGCTGGCGAAATACCATTCGGCTCAATCCGCACTCGAACTCGAAGTGGCGAAGCGCGTGCCAGATGTCCATCTCGGCCCCGGCTATCAGTGGGACCAAGGCAGCAACAAGTGGACGCTGGGAATTTCCTTCGAGATCCCGATTTTTCACCGCAACGAAGCCTTGATTGCGGAGGCGACCGCGCGCCGCGCCGAAGTCGCGGCGCAATTCAACGTCGTGCAGGCGCAAGCCATCGCCGCCATCGACGCGGCCAGTGCGGCGCAAGTTGCTGCGGCCACGCAGATCGTGCGCGCGCAGCGGCTTCGCGCGGAAATCGAAAAGCAAAACGCACTCGTCCAACGGCGCCTCGAACTCGGCGCCGCAGATCAACTCGAAGTGCAGACGGCGCGGCTCGACGTCGCGACGGTAGAGACTGCCGTGGTGGACGCCGAAAACGCCGCAGCCAGCGCGGCCGGTCAGCTCGAGGACGCGTTGCAAATTCCCTTTCCCCATCTCGCCAAGCTCGCCGACGCCGCGCCGGCCCAATCCCGCACGCCATGAATAAAACGTTTCTAGGAATTTTAATCGGCGTTCTTCTCGGCGCGGGCGGGACATGGCTGGTGCTTCGTCAGCATGGTGCCTCTGCGCCCGTAACGGCCGACGCCGCTGCCGCGAAACCGGCGGAGAAGGAAAAGGAAAATCCTCTTCATCTCACGCCGGCCAAGCGGACTGCGGCCGGAATTACGCTCGCAAAACCCACGGAGACGACGATCACGCCCGAGGCTCCGGCATTTGGCCGCGTGCTCGACGCGACTCCGC
The DNA here is from genome assembly GCA_025360615.1 of Opitutia bacterium. Taxonomy (GTDB): domain Bacteria; phylum Verrucomicrobiota; class Verrucomicrobiia; order Opitutales; family Opitutaceae; genus Tous-C4FEB. The sequence goes on along the minus strand of JANYBX010000053.1, from coordinate 8,026 downwards.
TCGTCACGCTCATCGCCGAAGCCGAAACCGCGCGTGCCGCCAGTGCCGCTTCGGAAAAAGAATTGGAGCGCGTGAAAAAACTTTTCGCGGCCGGGGGCAACGCCTCCGCGCAAGCCGTCGAGATGGCGGAGGCCAACGCCGCGCGCGACCGCGTGGCGATCGCCTCCGCACAGGCGCGGCTGCTCGCCACGTGGGGGCGCGATGTGGCGAAGAATTTGACGGCGATCGCCCAGGCGCTCGCGGACGGCGGCGCGCTGGCGCGGCTTGATGTGCTGACGGGCGAAGCCGTGGGCCCAGCTCCGAAAAGCGCGCGCCTGAGTCTGGCCGGCGGTGGAGAGATGTTCGAGGCCGAGGTGCTCGGATCGGCTCCCATGGCCGATCCGCAGGTGCAGGGCGCGAGTTTTATCGTGCTGTTGCGCGGGCGCGCGTTGCCCGCGGGAGCGGCGTTGCGCGGCACTCTGCCCGGCGTTGGCGAGGCGGCGAAAGGGCTCGTGGTGCCGCGCGGCGCGATCGTTTACCATCAGGGCAGCGCGTGGGCGTTTGTGCTCGGCGAAGAGGACACGTTTGAACGCAAGCTGGTGAGCCTCGGCCGCAGCGGGAGCGATGATAGCGTGGTGGTAAATCAAGGACTCGAAGCGGCGGAGCAGGTCGTGACGACGGGTGCACAGCAGTTGCTCGCGGCGGAATTGCAGGCGGGCGGCGCCCCCGCGGGAGACTGAGCGATGCTGCAAGCCATCGTCCAATTGTCGCTGCGGTTTCGCGGCGTGGTGCTGTCGCTCGCGTGCCTCGTGCTCGCGTATGGCGTGTGGGTCGCGATGCACGCGAAGCTGGATGTGTTTCCCGAATTCGTGCCGCCCCAGGTGACGGTGCAGACCGAAGCGCCGGGCCTCGCGCCGGAGCAAGTGGAGACTCTCGTGACGCGGCCGATTGAAAACGCGATCAACGGGCTGGGTCATCAACAGTCGCTGCGCTCGGAGACGATTCAGGGGCTCTCGGTGATCACCCTCGTTTTCAAAGAGGGCACCGACGTGCAGGTGGCCCGGCAAATGGTCGCCGAGAAACTGGGGGAAATTTCCGGCCAGCTGCCCGCGGGCGTGCGACCGCCGAAACTTTCGCCTCTCGTCTCCTCGACGATGGACCTGCTCAAGGTCGGCCTCGTCACGGACAAGATGTCGCCGATGGAGCTGAGGACGTTTGCCGACTGGACGCTGAAGCCGCGGATGCTGTCCGTGCCCGGGGTGGCGAAGTGCAGCGTGTTTGGCGGCGAGGTGCGGCAGTTGCAGATCCAAGTTCACCCGGACCAGCTCGTCGCGCGCGGGCTGGCGTTGAGCGACGTGTTGACGGCGGCGCGGGCGGCGAGCGGTGTGCGCGGCGGCGGATTTATCGAGACCCGAAACCAGCGCATCGTCATCCAGACGGAGGGCCAGCTCCTCACACCGGAGGAGATCGGCAACATCGTGGTCGTGACGAGCGCGAGCGGTGCGCCGGTGCGCTTGAAAGACGTGGCGACGGTCGCGTATGGGGCGCAGCCAAAGGTCGGCGACGCGCTCGTGATGGGAAAGCCCGGCGTGCTGCTGACGATGTCGTCGCAGTTTGGGGCGAACACGATGGAGGTCACCAAACTCCTCGAAGCGGCGATCGAGGATTTGAAGCCGCTGCTGGAGCGCGAGGGCATCACGTTTTATCCGCGGATGCACCGGCCGGCGTCGTTCATCGAGGCGTCGCTGTTGCACATCCGGCATTCGCTGCTGCTCGGCGCGGCGCTGGTGGCGATCATCCTGTTTGTTTTTCTTGGGCACGTGCGCACGGCCCTGATTTCGCTGGCGGCGATCCCGCTCTCGCTGCTCAGCGCGGTGATCGTGATGGATTATTTTGGCGTCTCGCTGAACACGATCACGCTCGGCGGACTCGCCATCGCGCTCGGCGAAGTCGTGGACGATGCGATCATCGACGTGGAAAACATCGTGCGCCGTCTCCGCGAAAACGTCGGGCTGGCAAAGCCGCGGTCGGCGCTGGCCGTCGTGCTCTCGGCGTCACTCGAGGTGCGCAGCGCGGTGGTCTATGCGACGCTGATCGTGATCTTGGTTTTTCTCCCCGTGCTCACGCTCACGGGTTTGCAGGGCAGTTTCTTCGCGCCGCTCGCGCGCACTTATATTTTCGCGATTCTCGCCTCGCTCGTCACGGCGCTGACGGTCACGCCCGCGCTGACGCTGTTGTTTTTCGCGCGCCACACCAAGGACGCCGAGGCGCCGCGGCTGCAGGGTTTCCTGCGCGGGAAATACGAGAAGGTGTTGCGCGGCGTCTCGCGTTATCCGTGGCCGATCATCGTGGGCGTGGTGTTGTTCGTGGTGCTCGCGCTGTCGCGGGTGTCGAAGCTTGGCGGCGAATTTTTGCCGGAGTTCCGCGAAGGCCATTTTGTGCTCGGCGTCTCGACGGCGCCCGGGGCCTCGCTCGAGGAAATGCGGCGGATCGGCGAACAGGTTTCGAAGGCGTTGCTGGCGAATCCGCACATCGCGACAGTCGAGCAGCAGATCGGCCGCGCGGAGTTGGGCGAGGACACGTGGGGGCCGCACAAATCGGAGTTTCACGTGGACCTCAAACCGTTGACGCCCGACGAGGAGGAAGGCGTGTCGGGCGAGATTCGCAAAGTGCTCGAGGCCGTGCCGGGCATCCAGTTTGAGATTCTCACGTTTCTGGGCGACCGCATCGGCGAGAGCATCAGCGGGGAAACCTCGCCAGTCGTCGTAAATCTCTTCGGCGAAAATCTCGACGTGCTCGATGAAAAGGCCTCCGAGGTGGCGCACGCGCTCGAGAGCGTGCCGGGTGCGGCGGAGGTCGAAGTGAAGTCGCCGCCGGGAGCTCCCCGCATGGCGATTCGGCTGCGGCCGGTGGAACTCACGGCGTTTGGATTGCGGCCGGTCGATGCGCTGGAGGCGATCGAGACGGCTTACGAAGGCGCGGTGGTGGGACAAATTTATCGGGACAACGAAGTGAACGACATTGCGGTCACGCTCGATCCCGCGAGCCGGAAAAACCCGGAGGACATCGGCGCGCTGATTCTCTCGACGTCGTCCGGGCAACGCGTGCCGCTGCGGGCGGTCGCGGATGTGTTTCGCACGGAAGGCCGCTTTTCGATTCTGCATGATGGAGCGCGGCGCCGGCAGACGATCACGTGCCATCCGACGCGGGACGTGCAGTCGTTCGTCGCGGATGCACGCCGGATCGTCGGGGAAAAAGTGCCGCTGCCGAAAGGCGTGTATCTGGAATTCGCCGGCGCGGCCGAGGCGCAGAAAGCCGCGACGCGCGAGCTGCTGTTGCACGCCGGGATCGCGGCCGTGGGAATTTTGCTGCTGCTGTCGATCGTGCTGGGGCATTGGCGCAACGTGGTCGTGGTGCTCTTCAATTTGCCGTTCGCGCTCGCGGGCGGCGTGCTCGTGGTTTACCTCGCGAAACTTTTCGGGTCGGACAGCGCCGGCTCGCTCACAATGGGTTCACTGGTGGGATTCGTGACCCTCTTCGGCGTGACGACGCGCAACGCGATCATGCTGCTCTCGCACTATGAACACCTCGTGCAGCATGAAAACCAGCCGTGGAATCTCGCGACGGCGATGCGCGGCGCGTCGGAGCGGTTGGTGCCCATCCTGATGACGGCGACGGTGACGGCGCTCGGGTTGCTGCCCCTAGCTTTGAAGAGTGGGGAAGCCGGCTGCGAGATCGAAGGCCCGATGGCCGTCGTGATTCTCGGAGGGCTCGTCACCTCGACCGCGCTCAACCTGCTTGTGCTGCCGACGCTAGCGCTGCGGTGGGGGCGCTTTGAAGGCACGCCGGCGGACGAAAACATCGACTGAGCGGAATTATTTTTGCGGAAAATTTGCAGCATCGCCGCCGGGCCGAAAAAACGAACGCATTGACCCTGCGGTGGAATCGCGTTCAGGTCGAAAACGGATCGAGATCAGTTAACCCCCTACCTGCGAGAACCCCAAGGAATGAACGCCGGCCGAGTGTTCCATTGTGCAGTTTTTTGCGATGGTTTCCCACGGGCGGTGCTGCGCGAAGTTCGGGCGCGTTTATGAGCGAGATCACCCAAGTTCTCGGGGAGATCAGCCGTGGTGACAAGGCGTCGGAAGAATTGCTGCCGCTCGTCTACGATGAGTTGCGTCGGCACGCGTCGGCGCGCATGGCGCGGGAGGCGGCGGGGCAGACGTTGCAGCCGACGGCGCTCGTGCACGAGGCGTGGCTGCGGGTGTTCGGCGACGGTGGGCGCACGTGGGAAAACCGCGGACATTTTTTCGGTGCCGCGGCCGAGGCGATGCGCCGGATTTTGATCGAGAAGGCTCGGAGCAAAGCGCGGCTGAAGCACGGCGGGAATCAGGTGCGGCTCGACATCGAGCAACTGGAACTCGCGGAAACCACGCCGGAGGAAAAGGTGCTGCTGATCGACGACGCGTTGGAAAAACTCCAGCAGCAGGACCCGGAGAAGGCGCGGGTGGTGGTGCTGAAATTTTTTGGCGGGCTCACCAACGAGCAGGTGGCGGAGAGTGTGGGCGTGACCGTGCGGACGGTAGAACGCCACTGGGCCTACGCCAAGGCGTGGTTGTTTCAGAGCATCCGCGCGCAGCAATGACCGGAGGCGTGGTGAGTTTCCCCGCACCCGGTCGCGCCGCAGCGCCGGCCAAACGCGGATCGGCGCGACCATGAGCAGCCCGACCCAACGCGAGGAAGACCTCTTCGATGAGGCGCGGAAACTGACGGACCCGGACGAGTGCCGCACATTTCTCGAACGCGCGTGCGGGGGAGACGTGGCGCTGCGGAGGCGGGTCGAGGATCTGCTCACCGCCGAGCTGGACGCGGAGCAGTTTTTCACGGAGAGCGGCACGGTGGTCCACGAGCACGGCATTCCGCTCCCCGGTGCGTCGATAGGAGCGGACGACCGCCGCAGGAATCTTCCGGGCGAGGAGCCTCTCGGCACGAAGATCGGGCGGTATAAACTTCTCGAAAAAATCGGCGAGGGCGGCTGTGGCGTCGTTTATTTGGCGGAGCAGGAGGAGCCGGTGCGCCGACGGGTGGCACTGAAAATCATCAAGCTCGGCATGGAAACGAAGAGCGTGATTGCGCGCTTCGAGGCGGAACGGCAGGCGCTCGCGATGATGGATCACCCGAACATCGCGCGTGTGTTTGACGCGGGGGCGACGGACCGGGGCCCGCCCTATTTCGTGATGGAGCTGGTGCGCGGCGTGAAACTCACGACCTACTGCGACCAGCACCGGCTCGGCATCGGCCAGCGGCTGGATTTGTTCGTGCAGATTTGCCATGCGATCCAGCACGCGCACCAGAAGGGGATCATTCACGGCGACATTAAACCCTCGAACGTGATGGTCGCTCTTCAGGACGGCGTGCCGGTGCCGAAGGTGATCGACTTCGGAATTTCGAAAGCGACCGAGGCGCGCTTGACCGACAAAAATTTGTTCACGACCTACGCGCAGTTGATCGGCACGCCGGCCTATATGAGCCCCGAGCAAGCGGAGATGGGCGGCGTGGACATCGATACGCGGAGCGACATCTACAGCCTGGGCGTGTTGCTCTACGAATTGCTCACGGGGCGCACGCCCTTCGAGCCGAAGGCGCTGCTCGAAGCGGGGCTCGACGAGATGCGCCGGATGCTCCGGGAACGCGAGCCGGCCAGGCCGTCGAGCCGGTTGCAGGCGCTGCCAGCCGCGGAATTGACGAAGACAGCGGAGTTTCGCGAAGCGGAGCCGGACCGGCTCGTTTCACTTGTGCGTGGCGATCTCGACTGGATCGTGATGAAGGCGCTGGAGAAGGATCGCCGGCGTCGCTACGAAACCGCCAACGGGCTGGCGCTGGACGTGCAACGTCACCTAAACAATGAGCCGGTGGCGGCGCGTCCGCCGAGCTGGACGTATCGGACCCAAAAACTCGTGCGCAGAAACCGGGTCGTTGTCACTGCGGGCGCGGCGGTGGTGGCCGCGTTAGTGGCGGGCTTCGGCACCTCGACGTGGCTTTTCTTCAAGGAGCGCGAGGCGCGCCCGCGCGCGGTGGCCGCCGAGCAACAGCAGGCGGGTCTGCGGCACGAGGCCGAGATGAGGGAGAAAATCACGCAGGCGGCGCTGCTGGTGAGTCTGGAGCGATTTGAAGAGGCGGATGGGTTGCTGAACGAAATCCTGATTAAAAAACCCACGGTGGAAGGCGCGGCGGTGTTTCGCGCCGTCGGCGAATGGCACGCGATTCACGGCCGCTGGAAAGCCGCCGCGGATCGCTTCGCGCGGCTCCTGCAGATCAACCAGCTCGACGGTGCGGACGCCTGCACCCTCGACGGCCTGAAACAAGGCCCGGCACTCGTCGAGCTCGGTGACGCCGTCGCCTACGAGCGATTCCGGCAGGACCTGATCGGTCGCTTCAACGTCACGCCGTGCCCCTTCCCCGACCGCGTGGTGAAAATCAGCGTGCTGCTGCCGGCGGACGAAAAAACCGTGGCGAGCCTGGCCCCGCTGGCGGAGCTCACGGCGAGGTCGATGGCGGAAGCGGAGGGCGCGGGGGAAGTTTTTCAAGCCGCGTGGCGGGCGATGTCGCTGGCGCTGCTGGAGTATCGCCGGGGAAATTTCGCGAAGGCCATCGAGTTGTCCCAGCGGTGTCTGGCATTTCCGGAATATAACGCGCCGCGAGTCGCCACCGCGCACCTCATCCTCGCGATGGCCGACCGCCAGCTCGGCCGAAATCACGAGGCCTTGGCCGAGTGGAATGGCGCGCGGGAAATTTTCGAGAGCAAGATCAAGCCCCGCGAGGACCGGGGCACGCCGATGCAAGGTTTCTGGTTCGACTGGATTTTCGCGCGCATTCTCCTGCGCGAAGCGACGGCTCTGATCGAGCAACCACCGGCTCCGGCCAGATAGCGACGGAAACGGGCGGGGCGAGCTTCCCGTGAAGCGCAGGAGATATTTTTTAATTAAATTCCCCGGGCCTGTCGGGTTTGCGGACGAAACGGCGCATGTAGGGTTGGAATCCAAACACCAAAATCCACCCCACCCACTGAACCATACCCGCCTCACCCCGTAATGAACCCCACAACCTACTCCCGTTTCGGAAAAAAATCCGTCACGCCGGGCCGCCGCCTCATCGCGCTGTGCTCGGCTGCGACGCTCGCCTTCGTGCTCAGCGGCCATTCCGCCAGTGCCCAGGGAAAAGCGCCGGACTCCCTCGTTAAAAAATCCGCCTCCGACGATGCGGTGGTGCTCGATGAATTTATCGTCCCCGGCGTCCGGGGCAGTTTGATCACCGCACAGGAACTTAAGCAAAACTCCCTGCAGTTTGTTGATTCGATCGTCGCGCAGGATGTCGGCAAGTTGCCGGACAATTCTGTGGCTGATGCGTTGCAGCGTATTCCTGGCATCCAAGTCGGGCGCGGCGCGGGCGAAGTCGGCACCGTGCTCATTCGCGGTCTGCCGAATCTCGGCACGACGTTGAACGGCGAGGAGATTTTCACCGGCACCGGTCGCGGGGTCGCGTTGCAAGACATCCCGGCGGAAATGGTCGCAGGCGTGGACGTCTTCAAGACCACCCAGCCCGAACATCTCGAAGGCGGGATCGCGGGACTCATCGATATTCGGCTGCGCCGTCCGCTCGATTTCAAGGGCTTCGCGTTCGCCGGCGGCCTGCGCGACGTCTACGGTGAGACGGCCAAGAAAAACGGCCTGATCGGAAGCGTGTTGGTCAGCGACCGCTGGAAAACCGGGAGCGGCGGAGAGTTCGGCGCGCTTTACTCCTATTCCTATCAGCGGCGCCATTTCATCGATCAGACGATTTTCAACTTCCTCTTTGAGCCAGTGGGCACGGGCACGCTCGTCCCCGGACAGACGGATCTTCAACTGCCGTTCACGCAGGGCTCGCTGATCATCCCGGGCGATCGTCAGCGTCAGGCGCACAACATCTCCCTTCAGTGGCGTCCGAACAGCGAAGTGGAGTTGTACACCGATTTCCTGAACACCTCCTATCGCGACGAGCGCCAGGTGCA
>JANYBX010000034.1 GCA_025360615.1 Opitutia bacterium | reverse complement strand
CATCGCATCGTGAAAGGTTTCATGCTGCAAGGCGGCGACCCGGCGGGCGACGGCACGGGTGGCGAGAGCGCTTGGGGCGGCACATTTGCCGATGAGATCGAGCCGGGCTCGGCGCTCTACAAGGGCGGCTATCGGCGGGGCTTGGTGGCGATGGCCAACGCGGGGCCGAACACGAATGGCAGCCAGTTTTTCATCATGCATCAGGACTATGACCTGTCGCCGAACTACGTGGTTTTCGGAACGGTGACGAAGGGGCTGGAGGTCGTCGATGCGTTGGCTGCGACGCCGACTACGCGGGGTGCGGATGGCGGGAAAAGTCAGCCGATCGCGCCGGTGGTGATGCGCAAGGTCAGCATCCGGCCGTAGGGGCAGGCGGGAGTGGGTGGTGCGCTTGATTGGGACGTGAAAAACCCCGCGATCCGGGATGGGATGCGGGGCTTTTCGAAGTGGTGGCAAGACCCGGAATCGAACCGGGGACACGTTGATTTTCAGTCAACTGCTCTACCAACTGAGCTATCTTGCCGTCACGTGAGCGGTCAGAGAAAAGGATGGGTTTCGGCGGCGTCAACGGGAATCTCGGAAGCTCGGTCGGAACCTGCTGTGTGTCCGCGAAACACGAGAATGAACGCTAAATTCGGAGGGGATGAGAAGATGGTTTTTATTTCGCGCTTTTTCGCATGTTGCGCGCGCCGTGCTTTGAATGGGGCGGGGTTAAAGATGGGGCGCGAGGAGATGAGGGTTGAGTGAACGGGAAATGGGCGCTCCGTTTCCCGTCTGAAAACCATCGGAGGGACAACGAAGCGACGCGCCGTGGACACCCGTTGGGTCACCCACGGGCAATCGGCCATCCACGGTCGGGGCGTGTATGCGCGGGAGACGATTCCGGATGGCACGCGGGTGATCGAATATACGGGCGAGCGCATCACGAAGGCGGAGGCGGTGCGGCGGGAAGCGCAGCGGCTCGCGCGCGGGCGCAAGGGCGGCGACGACTGCGTCTACATTTTTAATCTGAACCGGAGGCACGATCTTGACGGACGCACGCGGCGTAATGTCGCGCGATTGATCAATCATTCATGTGCGCCCAACTGCCGCGTCGAAGTCATTTGCGGCCGGATTTGGATCATCGCGCGGCGGGAGATTCCAGCCGGCGCGGAGCTGACGTTCGACTACGGTTTCAGTTTTACCGAGTGGCCCAAGCACCCCTGCCATTGCGGGAGCCGCCGCTGCGCGGGGTTTATTGTGAATAGCGGGCAGCGCTGGCGGTTGCGGCGGATTCCGCGAGCGGAGCGAGTCTTAGACGCGAGGGCCGTTTGCTAAGGAAGGAGACCCGATTGTCTAAGGTTTAGCTTTTCAAAAATCGACGATCACATCTTTGCCGAATTCCAGTCCGGCAACTTCGGAAGCTAGTCTGACAATGGTTTTTTTCAGAACATTGTTGAGATTGGTAGCGACAAGCCATCCACCAGGCAATGCCTCTTGGTGTTCACGGAGATCCGGGCGATCCGGATAAAGCTCTTCGGCTGTGCGAGCTATATAGCGCCGCTTTCGGCCTTGGGCGGAAGGGTGCTGCGAGCAGCGTTCAAGAAAACCTGCATCAGCTTTGGCTAGTTCGCGCAGCACAATAACCATCGCCTCTTTGGCGTTTCCGTAGGGCTGCGACTTGCCACGCAGAACAAGACGACCGCTGCGAGTGGTCTCGCCGGTTGAGCGAAGCGGAGGATAACGATCTGGTGGAGGTGGCGAAGAGATCCTAGCCGAAGGACTGCGAGAAACGCGTTCTTCTACGATAGGCCTCCCACCCAAACCAGCGAGGTATTCGGCCACGTCGTCGTCGTCGGGACGGACGCCAGTCTTTGACTCGACGGCACTCGCTAGCAGATCGACCAGAAGCTCGTCTCCTTTCTCGATCAATTCACGCCATACTTCGGGAATGGCCGCGCGAGCTTGGGACTTGCGGTTACGGCTGCGATATTCTTTGCGGGAAATTTCTAGTGCCTCGCCAGATTCGACCCGAGTCCGCGCGAGATAGCGATCAAGCATTGCGGCGGCTTCCACCGAAGGGCGCTCGAACAAGTCGAGCTTGTGGACGCGGCGATCTTCATAGCTGCCTTGCTCGGCCGGGAGATAAAAGCTCCACGTTTTGCCATCGGTCAGGACCACAAACGGAACCCCAGTGTGAAAGGCATACTCCAGCGCCTGACGAACAGCATCTTCGGCTTTTCCGGGCTGTTTGACCTCGATGAAAATGGCTGGTTTCGAGGGCGGATGACAGAGACCAAAATCGGCTCGACCCTCGCCGGTTTGATATTCAGGCCAAACGATATTTGTATCCCAAGTGTCCCAGTCGAGTTCTTGCAGGACACGGAGAACGATCCCTTGCGAAATGGCCTGCTCGTTGGGGAACCGGCCTTGACGAAGACGAGCGGTGATGTCGGTGAGGGTTGTTTCTAGCGACATAAATATTTCAAGTGTTGAGCCGAAGAGTGGGCTGCGAAATTGATGACGGGAGAAGACGGGCACCGGCCGGCGGGAAAGTAGTGAGGCTGCGACTGCGTCGAGCGGCCAAACTCATCGCAGAAAGGATTCCACGGCAATCATGCAATCGCGATGATGAGTTGCTTCGCGAAAAAGTAGCGGAGTTCACCCCAAACGCTCGCGCCAGTAGCCCGGGCGTTGCTTAAAATGCATGACCGCGACGATCCAGACCTCGCCGGGTTGATCGAGGTAGATCGCAGCGTAGGGGAAGACTGGGCCGGAGTGGCGTCGCGCGGGTGGATCAAACATTCGGCGCATGGCCGGTCGCGCGCAGGCTTCGGCAATTACCGAATCCATCTCCGCGTAAAAGCGCTTGGCAAGAGCCGGACTTTTCCCGGCGTAGTAATGGGCTGCTTCAGTCAACTCCAGCCGCGCCTCCGGATGGAAGAGGACGGGCTTCACAAGCCGACGATCTGTCGGAGTTCGGCCATGACTTGCTCGCTGGGAATACCCTTGATCTGGCCGCTTTGGATTTCGGCGACCCGGTTTCGGGTTTCCACCCGCCAAGCGGCGTCGGTCTCAGGATCGGGTTGCGCGAAGGATTCCACGAGTAACAGGTCAAACAGTTCACTGAGCTGGTCGCGCGGGAGTTGCCGCGCCTCGCTTACGATTTGTTGGAGCGTCATGGACATGGGTAGGATTTTGGGAATTTTTTGAGTGCTGGCAACTGCGCGGATCGCCTATCCAAGAGGCAGAGTTGATCTACGCGCGGAGGAGTTCGCGGAGGTCGGTGAGGGTGAGTTTGGCGGCGGCGGCGGCGCTGGCTTCGAAGACGTCGGCGAGGAGGGCGCGTTTCTCGGTTTGGAGGGCGAGGACTTTTTCCTCCACGGTGCCGGCGCAGATGAGTTTGTAGCTCGTCACCGCACGCGTTTGACCGATGCGGTGGGCGCGGTCGGTGGCTTGCGCTTCGGCGGCGGGATTCCACCACGGGTCGAAGTGGATGACGGTGTCGGCGCCGGTGAGGTTGAGGCCGGTGCCGCCGGCTTTGAGCGAGAGGAGGAAGAGCGGGATTTCGTCGGAGGCTTGGAAGCGGTCGACTTCGGCTTGGCGCGCGCGGGTCGTCATCGAGCCGTCGAGGTAACTGTGGGCGATGTCCTGCGCGGCGAGTTCTTCACGGAGCAGGGCGAGCAGCGAGGTGAACTGCGAGAAGACGAGGACGCGGTGG
>JANYBX010000006.1 GCA_025360615.1 Opitutia bacterium | reverse complement strand
CGCTGCGGGGTGAGGGCACCCCGCCTCCATTCTCATCGTCCGCCATTACACGCTATCCGTTCGTCAAGGCGGCGACACCGGCGAAAGATTGCCCGCCCAGAGTTGGCGGTAAATCGGGTTCGCCGGGATCTCGATCCGGCGCAGGGAAAAATTCCGGTCCTCGACATAATCCACGCCGTAGTGAAACGCCGCCAACAGGAGCGGATAGGAAAACGTCGTCTTCCTGTGTAGGTAGCTTCGCGTATCGGCGAGATAGTCGATCCCCGTCTCAAGGTTCGCCCGCCAGTCCCAGACCGCGGGTTCATAGGGCGCGGCTGAAACGGTGCGCCACGCGCTCGGCTTGATTTGGAGGAGTCCGCGCGCCTCCCCGTTGCGCGCGTGCGGATCGAAATTCGACTCGGCCGCGACGAGCGCATAAATAAACGCCGGCTCGATCTGGTAGCGCGTCGCGAGCGGCTGGATCGCGGCCCAGATTTCCGCCCGCGTGGGAAGCGGCGTTGCGCTCGCACCACCAGTCGGTTTCGGACGACAGCCAGCCCAGAAAAAAACTAGGGCAATGAAAACAAATCGTGTTTTCATCGCGCCTCGTTTTGCCCGCCGGATTACAACGCCTTGAAAACCACCGCGGCGTTCTGGCCGCCGAAGCCGAGATTATTGCTCAGCACCGTGCGCACCGTGGCGGCGCGGGCGACGTTGGGCACGTAGTCGAGATCGCAGTCGGGATCGGCTTCCTCGAGATTGATCGTGGGGGCGATCATGCCGGACTGTATGGTCTTCACGCAGATCACCGACTCGATGCCGCCGGCTGCACCGAGGAGATGGCCGGTCATGGATTTCGTCGAACTGATCGCGACACGACGCGCGTGATCGCCGAAAACTTTCTTGATGGCGAGAGTCTCGAACTTGTCGTTGTAGGGCGTCGAAGTTCCGTGGGCGTTGATGTAGTCCACCTGCTCGGGGGTGACCTTCGCGCTGGCGAGAGCGCGACGCATGGCGAGCGAGAGCCCTTTGCCCTCGGGATCGGGCGAGGTGATGTGGTAGGCGTCGCACGTGGCCGCGTAGCCGGCGAGTTCGCAGTAGATTCTCGCACCGCGCGCCTGCGCGTGTTCGAGCGATTCGAGCACGAGCACGCCCGCGCCTTCGCCCATGATGAATCCGTCGCGGTTCTAGTCGAAAGGACGACAGGCTGTTTCGGGGGCGTCGTTGCGGGTGCTCATGGCTTTCATCGAGCAGAAACTCGCATACGCGAAAGGCGTGATCGCCGCTTCGCTGCCGCCGGCGATCATCACGTCGGCATCCCCGCGGCGAATCGCGTGAGCTGCTTCGCCGAGCGCATGCGTGCCCGTGGCACAGGCCGAAACGATGCCGAAATTCGGGCCGCGCGCCCCGAGATCGATCGCGATGAGGCCGGAGCACATGTTGCCGATCAGCGAGGGAATCGTGAAGGGCGAGACTTTGCGCGGGCCGCGTTCAGTGAGCACCTTGAGCTGGTTTTCGAAAGTGAACATGCCACCGATACCCGAGCCGACGATCACGCCGACGCGGTCGCCGTCCTCACGCGCCATGTCGAGCGCGGCGTCCCGCACGGCCTGCCGCGCGGCGACATAGCCGAAATGCGTGTAGCGGTCATTGCGCCGCGCCTCCTTCGGATCCATGTGCAGCGCCGGATCCCAATCGCGAACCTCCGCTCCGATTTGCGAGGCGTAGTCGCTCGGATCAAACAACGTCACCCGGGAAATACCGCCGCGACCGGCGAGCAGACTCGCCCAGAACGGCTCGACAGTATGGCCGATCGAGGTGACGACGCCGAGGCCGGTCACAACGACGCGGCGGGGGGAGACGGGGGCTTCCATGCGACAACGAGGATGAATCAACAGTTACGAAAAACAAAAAAGGCGTCCCGCCAGAAATTTCCACGGGGGAAATAGGCGGAACGCCGAAAATTTAACGAAGCGTGACTCAGGCCGCGCCCGCTTTGCCTTTGATGTAGTCGATGACCTGCCCGACGGTCTGGAGTTTTTCCGCGTCGGACTCGGGGATCTCTCCCTTGATCTCGTCTTTGAATTCTTCTTCGAAGGCCATAATGAGCTCGACGGTGTCGAGCGAATCAGCGCCTAGGTCGTCGAGAAATGAAGCGGTCGGCGTGATTTGCTCTTCGTTCACGTTGAGCTGGTTCACGATGATCTCTTTGACGCGTTGTTCGATGGTTTTTTGGTCAGCCATTGGAGCAGAAATTGGGATTGAGCGGAGGGTTCACATCGCCATGCCGCCGTCAACGGCAAAAACTTGCCCGGTGACGTAGCCGGCCTCTTCCGAGCAGAGAAAAGCGGTCGCAGCGGCGATGTCGGCGGCCTCGCCGAAACGTTTTAGCGGCACGGCTTCGAGGATTTTGGCGGAGACTTCGGGGTTGTTCACGAAGTCTGTCGTCATGTCGGTTTTAATGAACCCGGGAGCGACGGCGTTGACCGTGATATTGCGGCCGGCGAACTCGCGGGCGAGGCTCTTGGTGAGGCCGATCATGCCGGCTTTCGCTGCGGAGTAATTGGCCTGGCCGGCGTTGCCCATGATGCCGCTGACGGAGGTGATGTTGACGATGCGGCCCCAGCGGGCGCGCGTCATCGGGCGGGCGAGGTGCTTCGTCCAGTGAAAGCAGCTCGAAAGATTGGTGGCGATGACGTCGTTCCAATCGCCCTCGCTCATGCGGAAGAGCAGGCCGTCGCGCGTGATGCCGGCGTTGTTGACGAGGATGTCGATCAACGGAAATTCCTTCAGCAACTCCTCCGCCGCTTTCGCGACTGCGGCGCCGTCAGCCACGTCGAC
>JANYBX010000506.1 GCA_025360615.1 Opitutia bacterium | reverse complement strand
GCGCCAACGGCCGCGACGCCGCGTGGAAGGTAAAATATTTTGGCGTCGGCAACGAGAGCTGGGGCTGCGGCGGCAACATGACGCCCGAGTTCTACTCCGATAATTTCCGCCGCTATAATACCTTCGTCAAAAACTACGACCGCGAGAACCCCATCTACCGCATCGCCTGCGGCTCCAACGGCGAGGACTACAACTGGACCGAGGTCCTCATGAAAAATGCCGGCCGCCAGATGAACGGCCTCTCGCTCCACTACTACACGCTCCCCACCGGCAACTGGTCGAAAAAAGGATCCGCCACCGAGTTCGCCGAGGAACAGTGGTTCGCCACGCTCAAGCGCACGCTGCGCATGGATGAGATCGTCTCGAAGCACGCGGCGATCATGGACAAATACGACGCGAAGAAACGCGTCGGCATGGTCATCGACGAATGGGGCACGTGGTATGACGTCGAGCCCGGCACCAACCCCGGCTTTCTCTACCAGCAAAATTCCCTGCGTGACGCCATCGTCGCCGGCTTGAATTTCCACATCTTCCAAGCTCACGCCGACCGCGTCTCGATGACCAACATCGCCCAGACGATCAACGTCCTCCAGGCGATGATTCTCACCGACAAGGAGAAGATGATCCTCACGCCCACCTACCACGTCTTCGAGATGTTCAAGGTCCACCAAGGCGCGACCACGCTCGCCGTCGAGCTCACCTCGCCCGACTACACGCTCGGCTCGGATAAAATCCCCGCCGTCAGTGCGAGCGCCTCACGTGACGCCGCCGGAAAAATCCATCTCTCGCTCGTGAACGCGAATCCGAATTCCTCGATTACCGTCGCCTGCGCCATCGCCGGCCGCGACGCGAAGACTGTCTCTGGCCGCGTGCTCACCGCGCCGACGATCCAATCGCACAACACCTTCGCCGCCCCCGAAGTCGTGAAGCCCACGACCTTCGACGGCGCGAAACTCGACGCCGGCAAACTCACCATCACGTTACCCGCAAAATCGGTCGTGATGCTGACGCTGGAATAACGACCCGTCTCCAAATCCCCTCTACCAGGAGGGGTGCCCGACAGGACAGGGTGGTTGGATTTTGTTTCCCCTCTCCGTCTACTCGCTACCCGCTACCCACTACTCGCTACTCTCTCCATGCTCAACCTCTCCACTCCCGAAATCTGGTTCGTCTGCGGCTCGCAGCACCTCTACGGCCCCGGCCCGCTCAAGCAGGTCGCCGCGAATGCTCTGCACGTCGCCGACGCGCTCGCCGACTCGAAGCAGCTTCCACTCAAGACCACCTTCAAGGCACTTCTCACCACGCCCGAGGAAATCACGAATGTGATGCTCGCCGCCAACAGCGACGCGAACTGCGCCGGCCTCATCCTCTGGATGCACACGTTCTCCCCGTCGAAGATGTGGATTCGCGGCCTCAGCGTGTTGAAGAAACCGTTTCTCCATCTGCACACGCAGTTCAACCGCGATCTGCCGTGGGGCACGATCGACATGGATTTCATGAACCTCAACCAAGCCGCCCACGGCGATCGCGAGGCCGGCTTCATCCACACCCGCATGAGGCTCGCCCGCAAAGTCGTCGTCGGCCACTGGAGCGACCCCGAGGTCCACGAACGCATCGGCGCCTGGATGCGCGCCGTCCGCGGCTGGCACGACTGGCAGGGCGCGAAGTTCGTCCGCTTCGGCGACAACATGCGCCAGGTCGCCGTCACCGATGGCGACAAAGTCTCCGCCGAGATGAAACTCGGTTTTCAGGTCAACACCCACGGTGTCGGCGATCTCGTCGCGAAGGTCGACGCCGTTTCCCCCTCCGCGATCTCCACGCTCTGCGCCGACTACGAAAAATCCTACGCCGTCGCTCCCGCGCTCAAAAAATCCGGCGCGCGTCACGACGAACTCCGCTACAGCGCCCGCCTCGAACTCGGCCTGGCCGCCTTTCTCGCCCAGGGCGGCTACAAAGGTTTCACCGATACGTTCGAGGATTTGCACGGCCTCCGCCAACTCCCCGGCATGGCCACGCAACGCCTGATGGGCGCCGGCTACGGCTTCGGCGGCGAAGGCGATTGGAAAACCGCCACGCTCGTCCGCGCCATGAAAGTCATGGGCCACGGCCTCGCTGGCGGCACGTCGTTCATGGAAGACTACACGTATCACCTGTCGCCAAAAGGCCACCAAGTCCTCGGTTCGCACATGCTCGAAATCTGCCCGAGCATCGCCTCCGGCAAACCTTCGATCGAGGTCCACCCGCTCGGCATTGGCGGCAAGGAAGACCCCGTGCGCATGGTCTTCGATGCTCCCGCCGGCGAAGCGCTCAACGCCTCCCTCGTCGATCTCGGCAACCGTTTCCGCCTGATCGTGAATGAAGTCAAAGCCGTGAAGACGCCGAAGCTCCCGAAGCTCCCCGTCGCCCGCGCCGTCTGGGAATGCAAACCCGATTTCAAGGCCGCCTGCGCCGCGTGGATCTACGCCGGCGGCGCGCACCACACCGGCTACAGCTACAGTGTAACCGCCGAAATGCTGGAGGATTTCGCCACCATCGCCGGCATCGAAACCGTCCACATCAACGCGGACACCACCCTCCCCGCCCTCAAGCAGGACCTCCGCAACAACGAAGTCTACTACCACCTCGCCCAAGGCATCCGGGCCTGATCTGAATTACCGCCCGCGAAACCCGCGAAAAGGCGCGAAAACCAATCCGGTTTTATTTCGCGCGCTTTCGCGCGTTTCGCGGGCCACTGCTTTTCCATGCTCACCGAACTCAAACGCGAAGCCTACGAAGCTAACCTCGCCCTCCCGCGCCACGGCCTCATCAACCTCACGTTCGGCAACGCCTCCGCCATCGACCGCACCCGCGGCATCTTCGCTATCAAGCCCAGCGGCGTCGCCTACGCCGACCTCAAACCCTCCGACATCGTCCTCATCGATCTCGAAGGAAAAAAAGTGGAAGGAAAACTCAACCCCTCCTCCGACACGCCCACGCACCGCCGCCTCTTCGCCGCCTTCGCCGACATCGGCGGCGTCGTCCACACGCACAGCTCGCATGCCACCGCCTTCGCGCAAGCCGCCCGCGCCATCCCGATCTTTGGCACCACGCACGCCGATTATTTTAACGGCGACATCCCCGTCACCCGCAAAATGTCCGCCCGGGAAATCTCCGGTGGCGCCTACGAATGGGAAACGGGCAACATCATCGTCGAGCGCTTCGAGAAACTAGATCCTACCGATTTCCCCGCTGTGCTCGTCAACCGCCACGCGCCCTTCACGTGGGGAAAAACCGTCGCGAAAGCCGTGGAAGTCGCCGTCGCCGTCGAGTGCATCGCGCACATGGCGCTGATGTCCCTCTCGCTCGAGCCGAAGCTCAAAACAATCGAGCCCGCGCTCCTCGCGAAGCATTTCAAGCGCAAGCACGGCCCCGCCGCCTACTACGGCCAGCCCGAAATGTAGGGCGGGGTCTCCCCGACCCCGCCACAAGCTCCGCCCACCCCGCCGCCCCGACCCTTGAGCGTTAAACGTTAAGCGTTAAAAGTTGAGCGTTGGCTCGACCTCCTCGTTTTTCCCACCTTGCCGCGGCCTGACCTGCCCCGAACCTCCGCTTGCCACCCCGCACCAACCGTCCCTAGCTCGCCGACCGCCGCCCCATGCCCGCCCGACTCCGCGCCCTCTTCCGTTTCCAAGAAAGCGGCCTGCTCCTCGTCATCCTCGCGCTCGGCGTTCTCCTCACCGCCTTCGCCGGCAACGTGCGCACCCCCGTCTTTGAGCGCGCCGCCGACGGCTCCCGCATCCGCGTCTTCACCACCAACGCCGCCGGCGAACGCGTTCCCCTCACCGCCGAGAAAAACAAATTCCTCAACGCCCAAAACCTCGCCCAGCTCGCGAAGGACACCAGCTTCATCGCCGTCATGGCCGTCGGCATGGCCGTCGTGATCATCTCCGGCGGCATCGATCTCACGGTCGGCTCCATCTACGCACTCGCCTCCGTCATCGGCGCGCTCGTCCTCCACCGCTACGGCCCCGAAGGCACCGGCACCGATCCCGCTTCCTCGCAAACCCTCGGCATCCTCCTCGGTGCCGGCGCGTGCATCGGCGTCGCCGCGCTCTGCGGGCTCGCCACCGGCGGGCTCATCGTCGCCCTGCGCGTGCATCCGTTCATCATCACGCTCGGCGGCATGGCGATCCTGCGCGGCATCGCCTTCGTGATCACCAAGGGACAATCCGTCGGCAGTTTTCCCTCAGGCTTTCGCGACTTCGTCCGCTTCGAAATCGGCGACGGCCTCAGCTTCGTCCCGCTCGCGACGATGATCGTCGTCCTCCTTGTCGGCTGGATTTTTCTCTCCCGCCTCGCCGCCGGCCGCCGCGTTTACGCGATCGGTGGCAACGAACTCGCCGCGCGTTTCAGCGGCATCCGCGTCGACCGCGTGAAACTCGGCGTCTATCTGATCAGCGGACTCAGCGCCGGCGTCGCCGCGTTGCTCTCACTGGGTTACTACGGCGCCGCCACCTCGGGCGACGGCCAAGGCTACGAACTCAACGTCATCGCCGCCGCCGTCGTCGGTGGTGCGAGCCTCACCGGTGGTCGCGGCTCCGCGCTCGGCGTCGTGCTCGGAGCGTTGATCATTCAGATGATTTCCAGCGGCATCGTCATTCTCGGTATCGATCAAAACTACAGCCAGATCATCATTGGCTCCGTCGTGATCGCCGCCGTCGTCCTCGACAACCTCAACACCTGGCTCGCCCGCCGCCGCCTCACGGCGAAAGCGCACTAATTCGCAGCCACAAAAAGCACAAAAGACGCAAAGCCCGCTGGGTATTTTTTGCGCCTTCTGCACCTTTTGTGGCCAACCTCTCCCCTTTAATCCCATGAAAACACTACGCACACTCGCTCTCGTCTTCGCCGCCTCGGCGTTCGCCTCCGCCGCCGATGCTCCCCGCACGATCACCATCGGTCTCGTCGCCAAATCCCAAGGCAACCCCGTCTTCCAAGCCGCCCGCGTCGGCGCTCAGGATGCGGCCAAGGAGCTGAGCGCGAAGCATCACCTCAACATCAAGATCGACTGGCGCACGCCCAACGAGGAAGACGCCCAGAAGCAGGCCGAGGCCATTGAGCAACTCGTCCTCGCCGGCGCGGAGGGCA
>JANYBX010000498.1 GCA_025360615.1 Opitutia bacterium | reverse complement strand
CCGGAGTTAGTGCCGAATTACATCGATGAGTATGCTGAGGGGATTCGTCCGCGACTGACCGTGGCTTTGCTGAATGGCGAAATCGCCATGATAGGAGTATCGGGGGAGTTTTTCAGTAATCATGCGATTCGTTTGAAGCAGCGGGCGCGGGTGAAGCAACTGTTTTTTCTTGGTTATGCAAATGGGTACCACCAGTATTTCCCGACCATAGAAGCGGTGGCGGAGGGCGGATTTGGCTGCACGGTGGCACCGGGGAGCGCGGCGGCGCTCGCGGGGGCGTTGCGGGGGATCGCGCGGGAACCGGGGCAACTAGCGCGGTGGGCGGAGAAGACCGAATGGGTGCGGCGGTTTGCGCCGGAGGAAATCCTGCCGCAGTTTGAGCGGATGTTGTCCACCTTGGCCTAGTCCTCGCATCCGCCGCGGTGCCTCGCGCGAATAACTTGGATGGCCCTGCCCACATTTGGATTTACAGAGTGACGATCGTGTCAGAAAAATTGCGGATTAGACCCTAGCGCCCGCTCGCTCACCCAGCAGGACTTGAACGAATGAACCACCCCACGCAGGAAAACACCCCGGATTCGGCTGATTTGCCGGGAGCCGGGGCCGGACAAGCGTCGGCTCGCGAGCGACTCATGGCGTGGATGCCGGCGGGTTTGTTACTGGTCGTATTTTGGCTGCTGATTTTCAACCAACAGCGCCTCGAGTGGACGGTGAATGTCGTTTACGCGTATGGCTGGGCGGTGCCGTTGCTTTCGGGTTACCTGTTGTGGGAACGCTGGCGCATTCGTCCGGCCGAGGGTGCGCGCCTGCCGCAGGCGGGGGTGATCGCGGCGGGAATTTTGCTCCTGCTGGCTTACCTGCCCTTGCGGATTATCCAGGACGCCAATCCTGATTGGGTTAAGATCAACTGGATGATTTACGGGGCTTGCGCGGGACTCACCCTGACCGCGTTTGCGGCGATCGGCGGCTGGCCTTACCTGCGGAATTTTTTCTTCCCGGTCTTATTTTGTCTCACCGCGTTGCCCTGGCCGGTATGGATGGGCGGTTCGCTGGTGCAAGGGCTGATGCGAGCCAACGCGGGGATCTGCGCGGAGTTGCTGACGCTGGGCGGGATGCCGGCCATGGCGGAGGGAAACCTGATTCAAATCGCCGGCCACTGGCTGAACGTGGAGGAGGCGTGCAGCGGGATGCGTTCGCTGCAAACGGCATTCATGATGTCGTTGTTTCTCGGGGAATTTTTCCGGATGGGCCCCATCCGCCGGGTGGTCTTGATGCTGGCTTCGTTCGCGGTGGCGCTTTTGGTCAACGTGGCGCGCACGGTCGTGCTGGCCTTGCTGAGCAGCCGGGGGATCGAGGAAGAATGGCACGATACCGTCGGCAACATCGCGATGGTGCTTTGCTTGGTGGGGCTCTGGTTGCTTTCAGATTTTCTGAGTCGGGTGAAATCCGGGGCGGGTGTTCCCAAGCCGGTCGTGCGAGCAGAGCCAATCCGGCGGCCGTTTCCCGTTTGGCTGGCGGTGGTCGGAATCGTTTGGCTGGGCGCGGTCGAGGGTTTGAACGCCGCGTGGTATTCATCGCGGGAGAAAGCGACCGGGGGCTTCGCCGCATGGACGATCAACTGGCCGAAAAAAGACCCGACGTATCACCAAGGCGCGTTTGGCGACGTGACCCGGTCGATTTTGAAATACAACGAGGGCGACATCGCCCAATGGTCCGTGGCCTCCGGCTATAGCTGGCAGATGTATTACCTGCAGTGGTTTCCCGGCCGGGTTTCCAAGCATCTCGCCCGGTCGCACTATCCCACGGTCTGTTTGCCGGCCTCGGGACTGAAGCTCATTTCCGAGATGGGCGTCTGGGAGTGCGAGGTCAAAGGGGTGCGCCTGCCGTTCTCGACCTACGTGTTCTCGCAGGGGAACAGCGAGGTTTATGTCTTTCACGCGATTCTCGAGGATCGCCCGGAAAACCCGAATCAGCAGATCACGTATGGTCAGGTCGACTCCTCGGAGCGGATCGATTCGGTGATGCGGCATGAACGCAATCTCGGCCAACGCGTGATTGGCATCTCCCTGAAAGGGCCGCTCTCGCCGACGGAAGCGCGCGAGACCGTCGCATTTGTGATGAACCGATTGATCACCAAGGTGAATGATTCCACCCCCCTCCCATCTACCCCATGAAACTTACCCAAAAATCCGGCAAATTTTGGCTTATTACCCTCGCCGTTGGCTGCGTCGTTCTGGCCGGGACGGTTTTTTGGCTCCGGCCGCGGGTGGCGCCCGCCTTCAAGAATTGGCGCGTCACGAAAATGAACGCCGAGGCCCGTGCATTTCTCGGCAAAGGCGACACGGCCAACGCGCTCCTGCTCACGCGGAAGTCCCTGGCGATGGTTCCCGGCAACGCCGAGGCGTGGCGCATTGGCGTGGCCGCAGCCAAGCTGAAAAAAACCGCCGAGGTGATTTTTTATCAGGACAACCTCTGCCGGATCGAGCCCACCAAGGAAAACTACCTGGAGCTCATTCGCATGGCGTTGGAATATCGCGCCTATGACTATGCGTTGAACGGCATCAAGGCCACGGCGAAGGACAGTTCCGGCGATCCCGAGTATCACCGGCTCGCAGTCGAGCTTTACGGGCGCATGGGCCGCGCGACGGCCGCGAAATACCATTTGTTCTCGCTGATCGAACTGACCCCGGGTGATCGCGCGGTGCAACTGAAGCTGGCGGCCATCGAGATGGCTGAGGATAAGGAGCGCAAAAATCCCGCGCTGCGCGCCCGCGTGCGGGCCTTGGCCGACGATCCCGCGCTGCGCCCCCAAGCGCTCTCCCTGCTGCTGCGCGAAGCGGTGGACGCCAAGCTGCCGGTGGAGACGGCGGAGCTGTTGGGCCGGTTGAAGGGCGTGCCGGATCTCCCCATTGAAAAGCAACTGCTACTGATCGAGGCGAGCGCGCTGGTCTCGCCCGATTCCGTCGAGGATCTGCTGGCGGGCATGAAGACGAAGGTCGCCGATTCACCGGTGGAAGCGATCAAGATGCTGGATTTTCTCCGGCGGACCGGTGCGGCCCGGCAGGCGTGGTCGTGGTATCAAAAATTGCCTGAAACCACGCGTTCAAATAGCGAAGTCATGCGCGCGGCGGCTGAAAATCTCTTTGTGGTGCAAGACTGGCTCGCACTGGAAAGCTTCACGCGCGTGGGCAACTGGGGTGACTCCAATTATGTGCGCGCGGCCTTGCTGGCCTATGCCTATCGTAAACTGGGGCGCACCGCAGATTCGTCCGACGCATGGAAGCTGGCGGTGATCGCGGCGGGCAGCGATATTCCCCCCGGCGCCGGCCTCGTCAAGTCGGCCGAGCTATTGGCGCGCGTGGATGGATGGAAATGGGAGGAGGAGCACTTTGACGTGGTCTGGAAACTTTTTGCGCTTATCCCCCGCAATGCGGAAGTGCAGCAGCAGCTGATTACGTGGGAACGCCGGCAAAACCACACCGCCAACCTCAGCAAAATTTTCGCGACGGTCCTGCAGCTCAATCCGGGCGATCCGGTGGCCAGCAACAACCTCGCCTACACCAGCATGCTGTTGGATTCAAATCTGGCCCAGTCCTACCTGGTGGCCGACGCCCTGGTCAAAGCGAACCCGGCTGATCCCTATTTTGCGACCACGCGGGCCCTGGCGCTGTATAAGCAGGGCAAATTCACCGAGGCGCTGGAGCAGATGCAGGCCTTGGGTTTTGCCGCCCGCGCCGTGCCCGAACGGATGCTGCTGCAAGCCGTGTTTTTGGCCCGGGCGGGAGAGGGGGAGAAAGCCGCCGATCTGCTCAGTGGCGTGGTGGTGGCCAATTTGCTGCCCGAGGAAAAGAAGCTGCGGGAAATCGCGCTGGCCGACATCGCTCAAGCGCAGCGCGCGCAGGGCAACCGTTCACGTCTCCAGACGTTGAAGCGCGGGGCGGAGAGCGGCGGCTGGCTCGGTCTGCTCGACCCGGCGACGCAGCGCGATGCCACCGTCGATATGCAGCTCGCTGATTCGGCTTATGCCACGGGAGATTTCGCCGGGCTGGCCGAACTGCTGCGCAAGGCCGACTGGGGAAATTTTCAATATCTCGGTTCCGCGCTTTCCACCTACCTTCGCCGGCAGCGCGATGGGGCGGACGCCAGCCGTGACAGTTGGAAGCAGACGCTCGTGTTGGCCGACAAGGATGCGGCCAGCCTGCAAAACCTGATCCGCTTGATCACCCTGTGGTCGTGGGAGCCCGAGCGACTTGAGGCCCTCGGCCGCCTGTTCGAGCGCAACCCCAAGGACCGCTTGGTAATGGTCGAGCTGCTCAAGCATTTTCGCGAGACCCAGCGCACCGCCAGTATTCTCAAGGTGCTTTCGACCCACTTGTCCCGCGTCGAGGGTGATTCGGATGAACGGGCGGATTTCGCCTACTACAGCCTGATCTCCGATCAAAGTTTGTCGCAGGCTCAGGTCGCGGCCAAACAAGCCTACGATATCGAGCCGGATAATGTTAAACGCGGACTGGTGCAGGTATTTTCGCTCTGGAAGCAAAAGCGCTTCGCCGAGGCGGCGACCTTGCTGAAAACGCTGCCGCAAAATGTCCGGGTGGAAAATGTGCCGCGGGCTTTGATCACGGCCGCAGTGGAAGCGGATGCGGGCACGCCTCAGGCCGCGCGCGCGAGCCTCGACGCATTCGAAGCCAAATCCGCTCTGCCCGAAGAAGCCGCTCTGGCCGAGCAAATCGCCCAGCGGATCGCCGCTCGCGAGAAAGCGGCTGCGGCCAAGTGATGCTGCTTCGCTGGCGGACGACGGCCGGGAACGCCTGCCAGCCGGCGGCCGGCGCAGAAGCGTAAATTACCCGGACGATTGGTTTTTATTTTGCCGGAGCTTCAGCTCGGCGGCCTTGGCCACGGACAGAAACTCATACATGGCGTGCAGCCGGGCAAAATAATAGCCTCTCCGCCCGTCGAGTAACCCCAGCTGAAAGACGTAAACATAAAGAAAACGCAGCGTCGGACGGCACGGTAGGTGGAGCGCGATGCGCTTGATCAGGCGGCGCAGGCGCACGGGGCGCGATTGCAGGGCATCGTCGGCGTTGGGCGGACGTTTTTCCACCTGGAGGCGCGCTTCCCAGTTCGAGTAGCGGTTGTGCTTTTCCACAAAGACATCGATCGAGGGAAAGGCATAGTGATCCATCTCGCTGCGGAGGCGGCCGGTGGGGCCCTGCACGATGATGTGTTCATGCACCTCGTTGTCGCCGCTCTGGGTGGCGCCTTGCACGAGCTGCTCGTAGCGGCCGAGCCGGTGTTTGAAGAGGCGCAGGTTCCAGTTGGGATAATACGCGTGCCGCAGCCACGCCCCCATGAACATGAAACGGCGGTTGATCCAGTAGCCCGCCAGACTGTCCCCGCCCCTTGCGATCAGCGCGGCAAATTCCATCTCGGTGCCGGGTGGCAGCACTTCGTCCGCATCGAGAATGAAAACCCACTCGTGGGTGAAGGGCAGATTTTCGAGCGCCCAGTTTTTCTTTTTGGGCCAGACGCCGTTGAAATGGAACTGCACGACCTTGGCGCCCGCCGCCGTGGCGATGGCCACCGAGGCATCGGTGCTCTGGGAATCCACGACAAAAATTTCATCCGCCCATGCCACGGCCGCGAGGCAGCGAGGGAGGTTGGCGGCCTCGTTGCGAATCGGGATTAGGATCGAGACCGGCACTTTGGGCGGAGTAGTCATTCGCGGCGAGAGTTGAACCTTCGGGCAACCCGCGGTTCGAGAAAATAAAAAACCCGCAGCGGCCAGAGGCTGCTGCGGGTTTGAGAAACTTAGCTTATCGACTTAGTCGCAAGCGAAGTGGGATGAAGCCGAATTAGGCGACAACCGACTTCGAGCTGCGGAAGCGGCGGACCGCGACCACACCCATGAGGGCGACGACGCCGAAGAGGGCGTAGGTGGAGGGCTCAGGAACCGCCGTGAACACCAAGTTGATGTTCGTCGTGCCGTTCGTGGCCGTCGAAGAGGCAAACAAGCTGCCACCCGTGCCGTCAGCGGCGATCGTGTAGTTATAGCTGGTGCCACCGATGGTCACGATACCGACCGCGGGGGTCAGCTGGTTGAGGCTGTAAACGAGGACGTTACCAGCGCCGATGGAGATGGTCACGCGCTCCGTGATGGCGAGGTCATAGCCGCCAGCGATCGGGCCACCAAGGGCACCGAAATCCAGCTTCAAGGTGAAGTCGAAGCTCGACAGGATACCGGCCGTGGAAGCACCGAAACGATCCAAGCTCCAAGTATCAACCTTGAAGGCATTGCCCAAGTTGGCGCCAGCGAAGTCCGTTCCAATGTTCAGGTTGGTGCTGGTGACCGAGAAGACTTCCGTTGGGGAAGGCGTCCAGAGCACGATGGGCGAGCCATTATCGAGACCCGAGCCGGTTACCGCAGAGGAACCACCAACGATGTTGGTGAACGAGCCCTGGGTGTGGAGGAGATTGAGCTGGGCGTTCGCCGTGAGGGCGGACAAGGCGAGCACTGAAGCCGCCGCGATGACTGATTTGATTTTGGTGTTCATGACTTATTTACTGTTTTGGATCCAATATGTGTTTGTGAGAGCGGAGCCGCCATTGTCTGGCGATCCTGTTCACAACATTTTAGCATATCGTGTGCCTCGCAAGATCAAAATGAGTTAATACCCCCGATCCTCGTATCAGGGAAAACCCCTAGACGGAATTGGTGCCCACGCAGCGCGCGGGGTTACCTGCGACGATGGTGCCCGGGGCGACCGGCTTGGTCACAATGGACCCGGCTCCCACGATAGCTTTGGCGCCGATCGTGATCCCCGGCAGCACGAACGCGCGGGCCCCAATAAAAGCGCCGGCTTCGACGATGATGGGAGCGGTCTGAAGGGGGAGGTGGGCCTGCTTAAAATCGTGGGTTCCGGTGCAGAGATAGACTTCCTGGGCGATGGTGCAATTATCGTGTAAGATTATACGATCAAGGCAGTAGGCATTCGCGCGATCGCCGATGCATGCTCGATCGTGCAGCACGAGATTCCAAGGTTGTTGGATGCGGGCGCGGCCATGCACGAAGGGCTTGCCGTGGACCTCGGCACCGAACATCCGCAGAATGAAAAGCCGCCAAGTATTCAGGGGTTTTGGCGTCCAACCGCAGGTGAGGGGCCAGACATATTCCCAGAGGAGAATCCCCAGCCGACGGCGGAGGGACCAAGGCGAGGTGTAGGCGTCGGGTTGCTGGTGAGTGACCAAAGTGGGTTTCATGTGGTGAAATAATAATAAAATGGAGGGTATCCCTCATTGGTAATTCGGGCAGGAGGATAAGGGAAAGACCGTTAGCCGCTAAAAAAAGGCGTTAAATTTTTCTCAGCTAGGGTTTGCTTCCGGTTAATGTGGGGTTGTGGACTGCGATCCTCAGGGGAAGCGTCGCGGCGGGGAAGTTTTCGAAATCAGTCCACATAGCCGCGCGGCCGAGTGAAATAGCGCGCCTCTGCGGGCAACGTTTTCAAGGGCCGGGCGGGCACTCCACCGTAGAGCGTGCAAGGGGTGTCGTAGGCTTTGTTGAGGAGTGAACTTGCGCCGAGGACAGAGCAGGGCGGGAGCACGGCCCCGCCGAGGATGACGCAATTGGTCCCGACAAAGCAGCGTGGCCCGATGCGAACCGGCAGGGCGGATTGGCGGCTGGCGATCACGTCGATGCTGTGGGTGAGAATCTGGGAGCGAAAACCAGCGAGGGTTGAAAATTCGCCGATGACGACGGTGGCGGTGCAATCAATGATGTGCCGGTTGGTGATGGCGGCGTGTTGTTCCAGATGAAGTCTGGGTTGCCGGTCGGGCTGATGGGCGAAGTGGCGCGGATGGCCCGAGGGGAAGCCGGTCACCCAGTTGCCGCGCCCGAGGAGCGCGCTTTGATCGAGACGCACTTCATCGAGATTCACGCAGACGGTGAGGTGGCCGATGTGGCTGTCCGGCCCCATGATTAATTTTCGAGGATAAACCCAAGCCAGCCCGATACGGGCGCTGGGATGAATTTCATAGCCATAGCAGGCCGTCAAAATCCGGCGCCGCAGAAACCACGGGAAGAGGACGAGGAACGCGCGGAAGAGGGTTTTCACGGGCGAAGGGAGGTCGCGGACAGTTGTCGGTAGAGATTGAGGTAAAGGTCGGTCGTGAGGGAGGGCGAAAAACGTTCCAAGTTGGTCTGCCCGGCTGCGCGCAAGGCTTCGCGGCGCCCGGGCTCGGCGAGCGAGGCCAAGGCATGGCCCAGCGCGGCATAATCATCCGGCGCGCAGAGGAGCGCGGCGGCTCCGGCCACTTCGGGCAACGAGCTTTGATTGCCGCAGATGACCGGGCAGCCGCAGGCTTGGGCTTCGATGATCGGCCAGCCGAATCCTTCCCAGCGGGAGGGGAACACGAGGGCGCGGGCGGCGTTGTAGAGGGCTTCGAGCAGGTCGTTGTCCGGTCGGAGAACTTCGCGAATTCTCCCTGTAAGCCCAAGTTGTTGGGCGAGCTGCTTCAGCTCCGGCGTGAGCGGCGGCCCGGCAAAGACGATTTCGCCGGCAAAGGCCGCCCCCGCCTGAGCGGCGGCGTGCAGGACGGCGGGTTTGTTTTTTCGCGCCAAGTTGGAGCCCACGTGCAAAATGAAATCGGCGGTGGGCGGGAATCCGGCGGCGTTCAATCGAGCGGCGGTCTCCTCGGGGGCGAGGCGACGGTAGGGATGGTTTAGGCCGATCGGCACGACGGACGAACGCCCGGGCGGGCGCCGGGGCAGAAGACGCTGGAGATCGTCGCGGGTGTAGGCGGAGTCGCAGGCGACATGTTGCGCAGCATCGAGGCTTCGTAAGATCCATTTCTGGAGTTTCACTCCGCTCGGGCTGGCCGGGCAGTCGGTGTCTTCGCCCAAGGCCCCGCGCACCGCCAGCAAATCGTGGCAGGTGACGACCTGGGGCGCGCCGGCGGCTGCGGCCGTTTTGGCATACATGGCATTGGAATGATCGCAGATATGGACCACGACCGGGGAGTTTTTCGCCTGCACCGAAATGGCCTGCCGCAGCACGCGGGGGAAAAGCAGATACTTGTCCACATAGCCGAGCCACTTCGGCAGGCCGGAATGACGATAGGTGCCGAACGCGCGGCTCAACCGCGCCGTCGGGGTTTGCACGGAATAGGTGCAATCGCGCTCGTCGAAGGCATCGGTCAGCATCTGCGTAAAGCGCTCCATGCTCTCCTGCCGGTCCGGCGCATAGTTGCCCACGACGATGAGATGGGGAGTGGTCACGGGGTTTTTCGGGAGCGGAAAATATTCATCGGCGCAGGGGCTTCGCCATCGCGGGTGGCCGCTCGCCGGTATGCGCCGGAATTTTTTTTGCCACGGCTGGCGCGGGTGGGGCCATTTTCGTTTCGAGCGGGGCCGTTTCCTCCGAGGAGTTCGCGGCGGCGAGCACCAGCCCCGCGCCAAAAATCGTGAAACCAAGCTGGGTCGGCGGACCCCACTGCCCGTTGAGCATGTTTAGGCCCACGGCGGAGACGAGGAGGAGAGCGAGGGAATCCGATTGTCTGGACCAAGCCCTCAGCGCCGCCAACACGAGGTGTCCGGTGATCCAGCACCGCAGGGCGATGAAAGTGAATCCGAGGAGGGGACCGAGTTCGCCCACGACGCGTCCCCATTCGGTTTCCGCCGGGGAATAGTTTCGCTGGCCGTTGGCCAGCCCGAGCCCGGCGTTGGTCCCCATGCCGATGCCATAGCCGAAGAACGGCGCGGAATCGGCAAAATCGAACACCTCCAAATAACCGGACAGCCAGCGCCCGCCCACATCCGTCTTTACATCACTGGTTGAAAGCTCCCAGCGGTCCTTGAAGGAGACGAGCGCGTCATTGAACACTGGGACAAAGGGGATCGCGATGATCAGCGCGCCGACGAGAATGCCGATTTTTATAATATTGCCCGCGATTTTCCCCGAGATGATCGCGCAAATCAGGCCAGTCAGACACACGATGAGGATGCTCAGGAAAACACTGCGGCTGATCGAAACCGGGATGGCCACGGCGGTCGCCACCGCGCCACCGAGGGCGATAATCCGAAGCAAGTGCCGCTTGCCCAGCAGCGCGTAAATCACGAAAGCCGTCGCGATCGGATAGAAAAAAGCGGGTCCGCTGATGAAACTGAAAAATCCGGCGGGTCGAATATGATCACCCGAGCCGGAGATTTGCCCGGTGCCTTCGCCGCCGGCACCCCAATTGATCCAATCCGTGGGGCTGGCGTTGTATTGCTTGGTCATCAACGAGGTGTTCGGGATGGCCACGAGCATGAAAAAAACGCCGATCCACGCGAGATCCCCGCGCTTCAGGGTGGTCCCCATAATCCAGATGAGCGGCAGGTGGAGATAGTTGGCATGCAGGCCAAATAGCATGACGCTGATATTACCGTGACCGAAGATCATCGCTAAAATCGCGCTCAGTCCCGCCAAAACCCAGGTGATGGTAAGGGCATTATTGCTGGGAAATGTCCCGGCGGCGGCCGCCGCTAGGTAGATGCAGAGCACCACGGGATCGCGAACGATCAGGAGCGGGCCGCTTATGCTGGGCATAATCCATTTTCTCAGACTGCCCTCGAAAATTAGCAGGATCAGGTAAACCCAAATCAGCACCTTAATCAGTCGTTCTAGTTTCATTGGGCAGGAGTTATGCGCTCGGAATCGAACGAAGAATTTTTTCGCAATAACGGGTCCAGGTGACTGCGCGCGCCATCGTTTGGGCGGTCAGGCCCATGGTGTAGGTCGCCTCGCGATGATCCGCCATCCAGTTTATTTTCTCCGCCAATTTTTCCGGCGACCGAATCGGCACGAGGAAACCGCTTACCTCGTCGAGGATGAGGTCGGATGCGCCGGCGTTGACCGTCGCGATCACGGGCAGTCCGCAGGCCATGGCCTCTTGCTGCACGAGGGCTCGGCCCTCGACGATCGAGGGCAGGCAGAGCGCGTCGCAGCTGGCCATGAGTTTCAACACTTCGCCGTGTGGACGCGTGGGCTCGTAGGTGAAATCGGCATACTGGGAACGGTAAAAGCTCATTTCCGCCTGGGGCGTGCCCATGACTACCAGCTCCACGTCCGTCCGCCGCAGGAGTTTCATCGCCGCGAAAAGATCGCCGAGGCCTTTGCGCTGGCTCATGGAACCGGCGAACAGGATTCGCAGTTTGCCGCCGGCGTTTGGTCGTGAGCGCGGTGGCACCTCGACGGACGGGGTGCCGAACTCCGCGACGACGCAGGTTTTTTCGCGGCGGGCTGACGCGGGGAGCGAATCCAAGACAAATTGGCTGGGGCACACGACGATGTCCGCCACCTCGAGCTCGGCGGTTTTGTGGGCCAATTTTTCCTCCGAGTCGCGGGTGCCGCCTTGCAGCGTCGGCTCCCACTGCGGCAGGCGGAGGGCTTCCTCGCGCAGCAGCGCGCGGAGCGTTTCCCAGTAGGCGATCGGCAGGTCATATACCGCGCGCAATCCCTCCGCGCGCGCCGCGCGCAGGGTGTGCAGCGCGCCGTCCTCGTAGGCGTAGGTGGCGGTGAGCGCGTATTTTGTTTTCCACTTCGGCAGACGCCGGGCCACCGCGCGATCGAGATCCTGGTAGACGGCGTCGACTGAGGCGCAGCCGTGCTCGTTGCGGTGCAGCGACGACCAGCCGAGACGTTGCGCGGCGAGCCGGAGGAGTTCCTTGCGCGGTCGCGTCGAGAGGAGATCGGCGGGCAGATCGTAACGACGCCGGCCCAGTTCGCGGCGAATCGGGGCGGGCAACCACGACAGCATCCGGGGCTCGCCGGTGAAGCCAAAGCTGGTCGCGAACAGCCCGAGGCGTTGCTCCGCCAGCAAACCGGCGAGCAGCGCGCGCACGAAGGTGTTCCCGCTGGCGTGAGAGACGAGAATCATGGCGTCTTCCCTTGCAGCCGCCGGGCCAGACTGCGCGCGAGGCGCTGGCTCGGGTCCTCGGTGAATTTCCAAAACAGCCACGCGAGCGGAAGCAGGAGAACCCTCGCCGCCAACGACACGAGGAAAGAGGCCGGTTTACTCACGAAAGCGTGCCGGCACGCCGCCGGGATGCGCGCGAACCAGCCGGCGTGCGTCAACACCACCCACAGCGCGGCCAGCCCGCGGAAGGCATCGAGCCAGTCGAGGCGGGCTTGGGGCGGCGTGGGTTTCATCGGCGGGCCTCCTCGAAATGGCGCAGGTAGGCCAGCGCCACCGCGCGTCGGCCGTGGCGTGCGAGATGGGCCGGCGCGTGCGCGAGGTAGGCGGCGTTTCGCTCCGGGTGTTGCAGCAGGTCGCGCAGTTTTTCGGCGAGATCCGCCTCGTCGCCGCGGGTGAAGAGCGGTCCGCACGGCCCGATGGCGTCGACGAGTCCGCCGTCATCCGAGCCCAGCGGCACCAAGCCGCAGGCGAGCCCTTCGAGCGCGATGAGGCCGAACGGTTCGCTCCAGCGCGAGGGGATGACCATGATGCGGTGGCGGTTTAACTCGCGCACGAGATCCGGCCCGGTGCGTTTGCCGAGAAAACTCACCTGCGCCGTGAGCCCCAAATTTTCCACCTGGGTCCGCAGCGCGGCTTCATCGGGGCCGCTTCCAATGATGCTAAGCGTCGGAGTCGTGCCCGTGGTTTTCAGGCGAGCGAGGGCGTTAAGCAAAATGTCCGCGCCTTTGTCGCTCACGAGCCGGCCGAGAAACACCAGCTCGCGGTCGCGTGCGATCGTCGGATCGACGGCGAACCAATCGTCGCGATACGGATTGGCGATGATCGCGCATTGCGGCGAGACGGAGGCGGCGACCGCCCGGCTGACGCCAAGATTGCGTGTGACGAAGCGGGCGACGAAGCGTTTCAGCCGATCCTGCCAGCCGATTTTTCCATCGGGCCGCGTGAGCCAGGTGTGGTAGGTGATGACGACCGGCCGGCGCACGAGCCACGCCGGCCAGAGCGTAGCCAGACTGATGTTGCTCTGAAAATAAACGTCGCACCACCGCAGCAGGCCGAAGAGCGCGCCGCGCGAGGGCTGGCGAAAAACCTGGAACGGCTGCCCGGCCGGTTCGCTCGCCGCCGGAGTCTGCGTGATGACGCGCACCTCGTGACCGAGCGCCGCGAACTCCTCCGCCAAAATGCCGCTGACCTGCTCGATGCCGCCGACGCTGGGGGCGAAGAAGTGGGACGAGATCAGCAATTTCACAAGGCGGTGGAGCCGGCCGGCGCGATCAGCGTTGGGCCAGAATTTTCCGGGCCGCCTCGATGCCGAGCGATGTGGCCACGTCGCTGTTCATGTGCTCCCACGTGCCCCAGCGGCCGAGCGGGTGGATGTTTTTTCCGAGCGCCCAGCGGCCGATGGCCTCGACGGCTTCGGGCTTGCCGAGTGTGTTCACCGGGTAGGCGAATTCGTTGTGGTGGCGGAAATGTTTCACCGGGCCGGAGCGGCTGGCGTTGGTCTCCGTCCAGTAGCCGCGACTGCCGGGGCAGAAGTTGGAGCGCACGAGGCGGCGGTGGTGCGTGAGCGCCTCGTCGGGATCGTAGACCCAGTGCGCGGGCGTTTTCTGCAATGTCGGATCGTAGTCCACGTCGATGGGGATGTTCACGAGCTTGCCGATCTCGGCGATGACTTCGGAGGGGAGTTTCGCCATGTTCGGCCACAGCGTCCACGGGATGGTGGAGACGATGTTCTCGCCCTGAAACTGGCCGTTGACGGTGCGGGTCTCGATGTCGATTTGCGTGACGGGGCAGTTCGGCACGAAGCGGTCGCCGAGGGCCACGCCCATGCGGCGCCAGACTTCGCCGTAGCCAAATTTCTTCGGGTAAAAAAACTGGCCGTGCGCCGGCAGCTTGCCCGTGGCGCGCCGTTCCAAGCAGCTCTGCAACGTCTCGCGGAAGGAGACATCCGGGAGTTTGTAGAGCCAGTAGGTGCCCAGCCGGTTAAGATCCATCGACCAGATCTTTTTGTTGTAGGGCAGCATGTATTCCTCGGCGATGCGGTCGCCGAGTTTCCACGTGATCCAGTCGCGAAACGACTCCGGCATCGGCTGGCCGCGCACGCAGCCGGCCTGCGCGATGGATTCGAGAAAATCGATCTGCGCCTCGACGGGGAGCTGCCAGAGGTTCGCCTCCAGCGGATGATCAACCTCGGTGCCGCGGATGGTGATCTTGGAAACGCGGTCGTGGAGATTCCATTCCTCGCGCGGCATGTGCCGGAAGACGAGGTCGAGCACATCCTTCTTCTTGATGTCGAGAAAGTGTCCGCCGCCGATGTCGAGCGGCGCGCCGTCCACGTCCGCGCTCCGGCAGAGCCCGCCGGCCTCGGCTTCGCGTTCGAGGACGAGGAAGGAATCCTCGCCGTTCGCCAGCAGCGTGTGCGCGAAGCTCAGGCCGGAAGGACCGGCGCCGAGGATCAGGTATTTGACTTTGGTTTTCATCGCGTCGGGAAAATCAATTATAGCTGTTGAACACGGAGGTCAGGAGTTTCCAGCGGGCGGCGAGGCGTTTGGCGCCCTTGTCCTGAAATGGCGCCTTGATCGCGAGCACGGTGACCTCGGCGACGTGGCGGAGAAAGAGAAACGGTTTCATCCAGCCGATCCAGCTCCCATAGTGCATCTCCATGAGCCGGTAGCGCGCCTGATGGAAACGCCGCGCGCGCGTCTGGTGCCACTCCGAAAGCACGCTGCGGTTGTCGTGAATCACGCCCGTCAAAACCAGAATCGCTTCCCGGTAACTTTGTTTGCGCAAGCGCCACGCCAAGTCGTAGTCCGCTTCCGCGAAGGGGATGTTTACCGGGTCGAAGCCGCCGACTTTTTCCCAAGCCTCGCGCCGCACCAGAATCGGACTCGAGAACACGACGTCCGACCAATACCACGCTTTCCCTTCGCGCAGGCTGCTCTCGCCTCGGCCGGCTTTGTCGCGGAGGCGCATCACGATCGGCGGGCTCAGGATGAATTCCCACGGCGTGGGAAACTGATCGCCCGAGCCCGTGTAAGTGCCGGTGTGTTTGTGGCAGGTGAAGCCGACCACTCCGACATCGGCGTGCTCGTCCATGAACGCCATCGCTTTCGGAATCGCATCGGGATTCGCCAGAAAATTGTCCGTCTCGTAGATGAAGTAACGCTGCGCCTGCGGATAGATTTTGTTGGCCTCCTTCGCGGCCATGTTCAGCCCGGCGCTGAATGACGTGTCCTCGTGCTTGCCGGCGGCGTAGAGATGGACTGGCACGGGAGACGTCGTGGCGAATTTCTCGACGAACTCGCGGCTGCCATCCTTGGAACCGGCGTCATAGACGAGGATGGCGGTCTTGATCGGCAGCTTGCTGAGGTTGGCCGCCAGCGTGGTCAGGCAACCATCGAGGAGATCGCAACGGCCGAAGGAGTTGATGAGGGCAACGAGCATTTGGTTTGGATTAAAAGGTTTGGACCACCGTGGATCGAACATCCGGCACCGGCTGGCCGCATCTGGTTCGATTAACGCTGGCGAATATTTCCTCCCACATCCGGCGGCTCACGCCGAGAGAAAACCATTGCAACTTTCCCGGGTGATTCGCGGGCGGATGGGCGCGACCAGTCGGGCAGCGGCGGCGGGAAACGAAGCGAGGGATCCGCACGCATCCTGAGCGATCATTGCTTTCCGATCAACGCGGCCATGGCGTTCACCGCCACGGCCCAGGAGGCGTGGCGATCATACCAACGCCAGCCGGCTTCGCCGATGGGACCGAGTTGCCCCGCGCGAGCCAGCCCGGTGATCCGCCGGATTTGCTCCGCTGAGCCGTCGCAGGCCAGCACATCGGTGCCGTCGGTCAACGGTTCCGCCTGCCGGGCCTCGGGCAGCACGGGGATGCAGCCAGAGGCGAGGGCGGCGGTGAGGGCGCTGGATTTGCAGAGCAAAATCGAAGGGTAGTAGGAGAGAAAAAGATCGGCTTGGCGCAGCAGCTCCGCGCCGCGCGGTGGGGTCACGTCGCGGTAGGCCCGGATCAGCGGCGCGGGCAGAAACGTGCGCAGCAGGCGAACATCGGCGCTGGGTGCATCGCTGTCGTCGGCGCCTTTTCCCACCGCATCCACGCCGGCGAGCAAGCCCTCGGCGTGCAGGGCGCGGAGGAGTTTCTCATGCACCTGAATGCTCAGGTGCCGCGACGCCTCCTGCCCGAAAGCCACGACGCGCACGGGACCGCCCCGGTGAAAGGCGCGTTGCCCGGGCGCGGTCATCTGCGGAAAGGCGCTGGGGATGGGCATGAGCCGGGCTTTGCCGGGCTGGATTTCGTTCAGCATCCGCTCCATGAGCGCCGTGCTCGTGAGCGCGCCATCGCACAGGCGGTGCAACTCCGTGACGAGCCGGCGCTGGAGCAGGCTCAGGTAAAACTCGCTCTTCCAAGGTGGACCGGAAGCCCACAGCTCATGAAACACGATGATGAGGCGTCGCTCCGGGCGGGCTCGCTTCCATTGCCGCAAGGCGCGGTTGATCCAGAACGGCACCCCCCGCTTATGATAGCCATAGGGCACGTAGTGCAGGACGACCGTCCGGACTTTTTCGAGACGACGGAGCAGTTCGCCGGCGTCGCGCTGGGCGACGGCTTCCGCAGTGAACGGACTGGTGGCGAGTTTTGGCAGCAGATTCCACTGCGGGTCGCCGATGATGAAACGGCTCTCGAGTTGCAGCGCGCCCTTCAGTGCTTCGGCCATCAGGCGCGCGTAGTCGCCGAGACCGTCGATCTGTGGAGCAAAGCGAGGCGTGAGATGGACGAGTTCCATCGTTCACTGCACGAAGCCGGGCTTGAAGCGACCGGCTGGTGCGTCCCACGCGTCGAGCCAGCGCGCGTAGGTTTCGGCCAGTTGGCGGCCTTGGTTTTCCCAGCTTAGGCGCTGGATGCGTTCCCAGCCGGCGCGGGCGATTTTAATCCGCAGGGCGTCGTCGGAGAGCAGCGCGAGGATGTTTTTTACCATCCCGGTTTCGTCGTCGAAATCGCGCACCATCGCGTCTTCGCCATCGCGGAGATCCGCGCCGAATCCGGTGGGTGTCACCACGGCGGCGCAGCTGCATCCCATCGCTTCGGAGGTGGCCATGCCGAAGCCTTCGTAGTGCGACGGGAAAAACATGATCTTCGCTTCGAGCAGAACGGCGGCGACTTGGGCGGAAGGAAGTTTCGGATGAACTTTGATGCGGCTGCGGAGCGCTTCGGGAAACGCCGCCAGAATCGCCTGGGCCGCACCGCCGGCGCCCAGCACCTCGAAGGTGCAGCGGGCGTCTTGCGTGAGCACGTGCGTCATCACGCGCGCGATGCGCTCGGGGGCTTTGCGGGGCGACCACGTGCCGAAATAAATCACGCGGTGCTCCTTCGCCGATTGAAAGGGAATGCCGAGGTAGTCCGCATCCACGCCCGCGTTGATGCTCGCCACGTTGGTGGTTTGGAAGAGGCCCTTTTCCTGGGCGAAGCGCACGTCGGTGCCGCACAACGCCACGAAAGCGTCGGCATAGCGGAAGGCCCACCAATCGAGGGAACGGTGGAGCGGGCCGGTGAGCTTGTGCTTCAAGCTCACGGTCTCGCCGAGTTGGGCCGAGCGGTGGGTGTTGAGGAGTTCGAAACCGTCGGTGCGGGCGACGATCAACGGACGGGGCGATGATCCTGCCAGCCGACGCGTCAACCAGCCAAATTCCCCGCCGGCACATTCCAGGAGATCGTATTTTCTGGGCTTCGGTTTCGTGAGGGCGCCCCAAGCCAGCCGGAAGCGGGTGCCGATGCGCGGCACGCCTTGGGTGAGCGCGACGGAATCCCACGTGTCCACCGTAAAGCCGCTGGCGCGCAGGCCGGCGGCCCAGCGCAGCCGCGACTTGCCGGAACCGAGACTCGGATCGAGCGGGCAGTTGCCCAGACAGAGAACGGTAGGGGAGTGGTTCATTCCAGTGAAATTGTTCCGGGTCAGATCAAGGCCATGAACCGTCGAGACCGAGAATATTTTCTGCTAAAATTCATGGCATCGCATAGGCGGCAGCCCACACGTCAGACGCGAAACGCGCCATGGAGCAGCCTGAAAAATTGGCCGCCAACCTTCCCTCCAAGCGCCTGCGTTCGACGTGATCGTTCCATAGCCATTGCATCGCCTTGGCCCAGGCCCGCACATCGGAGGTGGGCACGCGCAGACTTGGTTCAGGCTGGAGCTCCGCCAGGCTGGAATTGTCGGCGACGAGGGTGCAGGTGCCACACGCCGCCGCTTCGACGAGCGGCAAGCCAAAGCCTTCCCCCAAACTCGGGAACACGGTGAAGCGGCTGCGGGCATATTTCTCAACCAATTCCAAAGTCGCTTCCGGAAATTCCACCAGTGCGCGCTCAGATCGTGAAACGAACGGTCTTGTAGATCAGATCTGGAATGAAAACCAACGATCTTTTCCGGAGGTATGTCCCAATGCTGAAGTTCGGCATCTCCCGGGACCATCACGTGAATATCCCGGCCATGGCCTTGGGTCATCCGCTCGTGGATAAGATGAGCCGTGACGTTTCCCAACCCGGTTTTGGGGAACCGCAATTGCCAGCCATCAATGATCATTTTCGGTCGATTCGATTGAACCGAGATAGGTTTCTAGCGGACGATCACGGACTGGGCTTCGGCATTTTCAGGCTGTGCCATCCGCGATAAAAAAACTCCCACCAGCGAACGGGCTGGCAGCGCACGGCCAGCCAGCCGAACTCGCGGAGCTCGCCGGGGAAATCGCGCAGGTAGTAGCGCACCGTGTTTTTGCACTGCTGCCCAAAAGTGAACAGGTGCCGCTCATCGGGGTGGAGCTGGGAGTAGATCAATTGCGAGGCCATGTGCTTTCGGACATGGCTTTTCAGGTCGAGCATGCGCCATGGATGCACGATCTCCGCCTCGGGCACGAACCGGGATTCGAGACCGAAACGTTTCAGGCGTTTGCGGAAATCCACGTCCTCCATCGCGGCGAAGGGGAACGTTTCGTTGAAGCCACCCAGCTGGCGGAATGATTCCCGGTTGATGGCAAAATTGCAGGACCAGAGCACGCCCCCGGTTTCGTTGATCGGGGCGCTTTGCAGGGGATGCCGCCGGGGGCCCTCGGCCGAGGTCTTGCCCTCGAAAACCAGAACCCCGGGATGGGCGCTGATCGCGTTCGCGTAGCTTTGGAGAAAAGCCGGGCCCGGCAGGCAGTCGTCATCGGTGAAGACAACCCAAGGCGCCGTCGCCGCTGCGGCTCCGCCATTCCGGTTCGCGGCGGGGCCGCGCCGCGGGCCTTGCATCCATCGCGCCCAAGGGAAGCGCTGCGCGATCATGGCTTCGGCGGTGGTTTTCGAGCCGTCGTCCGTGACGATCACATGGTAGTGTTCCGCTGACAGCGTTTGTTGGCCGGGTGCGAGGCGTTCGAGGCACTCGGCCAGGAGGTCGTTCCGATGGCAGGTGGGGATGACGACCGATAAAACTAATGTTGGGGAGGGCACGGGTGAACGCTGACGTTTGGGCAGGGAGGGGCCGGCTAGGCGTGGCGAAATGACCGTAGTCGCATCCGGACGAAATACGGTCGGGTGAGCAATCGGAGCAACATCAAGCTGTGCCTGAGCCGCGCGGTCCGTGACGGCCGTTGGAGATCGGCCAACTCGCTGGCGATCCAGCGCAGGCGGGTGTCGGGCGCGAAAAAGGCATCGTAAGCCTCGCGGGCTTTCAGGCCCATCGCTTGGGCTTGCGGGCTCAGTTGCCGGAGCAGGGCGGGGAGCTCCGCCATCCGATCCTCCCGGATGCGCACCGAGCAGGAGGTCCAATCCGGACCCTGTGGCGGCACCCAATCGTCCGAAATGATCACCGGACAGCGCGCCATCTGCATGACCTCAAACAAGCGGATCGAGCCTGCGCCCATACCGCGCGGACAGAGGATGAAGCGGGATTGTTGGCTGAGCCGGATCATTTGATTTCGCAGGCCGGAGATCGCGCGCCGATCACCCGTGGTGAAGGCCGGCCCGACCTGCCCGGACGTGTCGATCATGGTGCCATGGGCCGCCAGTTGATTTTGCATCGCCTGCCGGATCGGATGATGGCCGATCGATCCGGCAAAAGAGCAGAGCAGCGGAGGGTCGTTCCAAGGTTCTCCGGCGAAAATGTCGTCGGTGTAATGAAAAAATAAGCCCCCTCGCGTGCGCCCGTTTACGAGCATGGCTTTTTCCAATGAAGCGTAGAGTCCCGGCACCCACGGGAAGGGTTGGTCACTTGAATCCAACACAAAGCATTTTTCCCGGAATCGCTTGAAAACCGGATGCGCTCTCAGGCTTTTCTGAAAAAGCGCCGGGCCCGGATCGGCAAACAGGATGACCTCTGCTTCCTCCGGCGATGGGGCGAAGATCACGGATGCAGCCGCACCTGCGGCCAAACTTTTCCGCAGGGAAGCATAGGGTTTCCGATGCCATGGGAACTCGCTGGAATCAGGCCACGTGGTGAGCAGATGGAGCTTCAAGGGCGGCTTGGCCTGCCTCAGGTCCGTAGTCACGGGATGATTAATTTCCATTTTCCCCGATGTAAAAAGGATCGAAGCCGGCTGCTAATGAGAGGCCGGCGGAGTCATCCCTGCGGCGGGCGATGCCCCAAAATCCGCCGGGGGGAATCCCGCGGCGGAGACGACGCTACCCAAATGTGCGCTGAATTGCTGGGCACCCGTGCGGTTCAAATGGAGCGAATCGCCGAACGAGGCGGCCTCCGGCACCCAGTCGGCGGCTTCGATGACACTCACGCCTTCGGCGGCGAGGCGCACTTTCAGTTGCCGCTTGTAGTCGGTCCAAGCCGGCTGGGCATAGAAGGTATGGCGATGGGCCGGCGGCACGGGCATCTCGACCAGGCAAACCCGGGCGCCGCTCTGCCGCGCGCTCGCGATGAGATCGCGGACGGCGGGGCTGAACGGCAGATCGTCGCGCATGAGTTCCCGGCACCGCCGGGCAAACGACTCCGCATCCTTCGCTTCAAATGCTCGAAACGCATCCTGCGGCGCCGCCTCCGGGCTGGCTCCTTCCCTCGTGGTTATCATGCCCTGTGCGGAGAGCCAGCGGCGCCCTTGCTCGACTTTGCCCCAGAAGGTGGACCGCTCGGTGAAGAGCGCGAGATGGGCGACCGCCTGCATGAAAACGCTTCCGGCCAGCGAGCCCGGGGCGTGATAATGAGCCGCCAGCCTCGGGTCGACGTAGTAGGCCATGGCCACGTTTCCGGCCAGGCTCCACCAAGGATCGCGATGCTGCTCCTCGTGCAGCATGAAATCGAAAAAACCGTAGAAAACCATTTTGGGCCGCTGGCCGGCGGCGAGCACCTGCTCCCACAGCACCGCGTGTTCGGCCGCGGTGGACCAGCCGAGGCCCGCATTGAAGGGACGCACGATCTGCCCCGCCTGCGCCGCCCCGGCCGTGAATGCTTCCGTGGAAACGCCGGCTTCGACGACGGAGTTGCCCAGGAAAACATGCGTCAGGTCCCGCGTGGCGCGGATCTCGCGCAGGATCACGCGCGGCACGGCGTTGCGCCCCAGCCGGCCGATGGCGAGGTTGAGCCCGCAGAGCAAAAGCAGCGCGACGAGGAGCGCCTGAATAAAGGGGCGGCGGTCCATCAGAAATCGATGTAGATGAATTTCGAACTCTGCCCGCAGAACAGCGCGACGATCGCGAGCAGCAGGGCCCACCACACGCCCCAAGCCCAGCCCGGCAGGGCGCGTTTCATCCAAGCTGGTGCGCCGACGGAACAGCCGCCGAGGTATTCGGCCAGTTCCCTGAGGCGTTGGAGAAAAATATTCATCCGAGGAAAAGCCGCCGCAGGAAGAGTGTCGCCGTGGGCAGGTCCATCACGAAGAAAGCCCAGCCGAGATTCACGCACGCCATCGTCAACGCCCAGCTCGCCACCACGCGAACGCGCCCCGGCGCGGCGGTCTTCGCGCCGGCCCGCTGGTTCCACGCGCGGTGAATCGCCAGCAGCGCGCCGTGCCAGAGCCCCCACGCGATGAAGTTCAGCCCCGCGCCGTGCCAGAGGCCGCTGACGAGCATCGTCAGCATCAGGTTCAGGTAAATTCGCGGCGGGGCGACGCGCGATCCGCCGAGCGGAATGTAGACGTAGTCCGTCAGCCACTTGCTCAGCGAGATGTGCCAGTGCTGCCAGAATTTCGTGATGTTCGTCTGCAGGTAGGGCCAGTCGAAGTTCTCCGGCACCTTCAACCCAAACAGTCGCGCCGAGCCGATCGCGATGTCCGAATAGGCTGAGAAATCCATGTAGATCTTAAGGCCATACGCCAGCAGCCACACAGGCAGAATCCAACGCTCGGCGTGCGGGATGTCGCGCGCGTTCAGGTGGTCGGTGAGCGCTGTCAGGAGGTCGGCGATGGCGAATTTTTTCGCCAGCCCGGCGAAGATGCGCGTGAAGCCCATGCGCCAGTCGAGCGCCCAGTTCGTCGAGGGC
Organism: Opitutia bacterium; assembly: GCA_025360615.1. Classification (GTDB taxonomy): domain Bacteria; phylum Verrucomicrobiota; class Verrucomicrobiia; order Opitutales; family Opitutaceae; genus Tous-C4FEB. Next base: position 5,068 of record JANYBX010000498.1, on the reverse strand, counting down.
GCGCGGAGATTGGGTTCAAAGTCCTGATACCGTTTGATCGGCCCCGCCACCATCGTCGGGAAAAACAGGATGAACGCCAGATACTCCCCGAACCGCCCCCGCTCGGCGCGGCCCTTGTAGCGGTCCACCGCGTAGTGGATGAATTCGAAGGTGAAAAATGAAATGCCCAGCGGCAGGAATTGGCCCGGCCAGTGCAGGGTGTTCGTCGCCGGCCCACCCATCATCAGGCCGGTGACAAAGTTCCAGTATTTGAAAATCCCCAACAGCAGCACGGCCACGCCCACGCCCAGCCAGCACCAGCTTGAGCCTGGTTGATAAATCCGGCTGAGCACGGATTCCCAGAGGAAGAAAACGAGGCAGCCCGCCGCGATCCACCCGGCGAGTTGCGTGACGGAGAAGAAAACGAAAAACGCCGCGCCGAAAAAAACGAGCACCCACGGCTTGAGGTCCGGCTTCGCCCAGCGGAAGAGCAGTGCCGCGGGCAGCAGGAACAGGAAAAAATAGCTGAAGGAATTGAAGATCATTCCGGTCTCAGCGCTGCACGCGGTTCCGCCGGCGCCGCCACCAGGAACGCCAGAACTGATAGTGCGGGCAGTAGAGGCTGATGAGCGCGCGGCCCGCGTCGCCTTCCTTGAGATCGTCCGCCGCCATGGATTTCACCGCATAGGCGATTAGCTTCAGGTAGCCCGGCCACGAGATGGATTCCTCCGGGCCGGCATGCCAGCGCCAGTAGCGTTCCATCACCTGCGAGAGGGAATTTCGCGCGAGTGAAATGGCCTCGAGGGACGGATCCTGGATCACCTCCCAATCTTTGGCGAGGAGGCGCTGGCCGAGTTCTGCGTCCTCGGAGTGGCGCAGGCGCGCGTCGTAGTTGCCTGCGCCTAGCACGGCGGAGCGGCGGACCACCGCCCCATACGTGGCGAGGCAGCCGCGCCGGTTGACCGCGGGGAGCGGCGTGCCGGGCTTGGGCATGCGGAAGAGGTAGCGCCCGCGCCACCGCGTCGCGGCGTTGCCGCCCGGTCGCTGGCCGATGCGGCCGAATGCGCCGGCCACCTTGGGGTCTTCCAGCCAGCGGGCGGCGTGGGCCGCGAAATCTTCCGGCAGGATGTTGGTGGCGTCGCAGCAGAGCACGAGTTCATGGCGGGCGGCTTCCATGCCGCGGGCCCGGCCCGCGCCGCGGCCGAGGTTGGAGGGCTGGCGCAGCACGGTCGCGCCGAGCGAGGCGGCGAGTTCCGGGGAGCCATCGGTCGAGCCGTCGTCCACCACGGTCAGGTCGTCCACGGGCAAGGTTTGGCCCCGGACCGAGGCGATCACTTCGGGTAACGTCGCGCGGTTGTTGAAACAGGGGATGTAGGCGGAAATTTTCATTGCGACGAAGCCGCTGGCGCGCGGGCAGGGTCGGGAGTGGGCCGGGACTTCGAGGCCTGCTCGCGGACGGCGCGGTCCACTTCATCGACGCTGATCGCGCTCATGCATTTCATCTCGTAGGGGCACGTCTCGCCGCGGGTGTTTTGCAGCCAGCACGGGCTGCATTCCAGCTGCACGTAGAGGTTCCGATTTTCGCGATAGCCCAAACACGCGGGCGGGCGGGAGCCGCCGTAGATGATGACCGACGGCACATCGAGGCCGTTGGCCGCGTGCATCAGGAAACTGTCCGGGCCGATGTGAGCGCTGGCGAGCGAGAGCATGGCCATGCTCTCGCGCTTGTTCAATTTGCCGCCGAACGGAATGACCCCGGGAAAGAGCGGTTCCTTGTCATCGCCCAGCTGCACCACCGTGAAATCATTCACCAGTCGGGCGATCAACTCGCCCCAGTGGTCGAGGTGCCACACCTTTACCAGTTCCTTGCTCATCACGTTGATCGTGATGACGGGCTTGCCGGATGCCGGCACCCGGTGGCGGGCTTGCTCGACCTCTGCGGGTTTCAGATAAACCCGGGCTTTGTAGTCGTAGTCGCGGATGCCAACGAGACTCAGGCTGGCACCGAGGATGTTTCCCTCGCGGGCCTTCGAGTCCACGATGCCGAGATATTCGAAGGTCAAATGGCAGAAGCCGGTGGGGCCGTTGATTTCCGCGATCGCCGGCTCGAGCTCGATGAGATCCGCATTTCGCGTGACGCAGTTGATCCGCAGGCGGGGAAATTTATTTTTGAGGATGCGACAAACGTTGGTCGTCAGGAGCGTGTCGCCCGGCGCGCCGAAATGATCGATCACCGTCATCCGTCCGCCGACGAGATTCAGCAGCCACAGATTCCGCAGGAGCCAGCGGTTGCCGTGCCAGGCGAATTTTGTGGAAAGCGAAGAGGGCGTCACGTCCGGCGGAGCATCGAGGGACGCTGCACCGCGATCAATCTTTTCGGTGAGCGGAATTTCGATCGATCATTCCGGTATCCACGGAGTTTTGTCACGGAGAACACCGAGCGCCGACACAGAGTTCACGAAGGGAAGACAGGGTGATTTTTTTGGACCCGGCCCGGGCGGCATCAGCGAGGCCGTGAAATTTACGCGGACCCCGGCTCGTCTCCCTCCTCGGTGTCGGCGCTCGGTGTCCTTTGTGACCCAAGTCTTTTCGATCCCAATTTTTCAACACGGATTCCGCGGGAGATCATTCCGGTATTCGGGTCGATCCGTGCTTCAAGCGGCTTTTTGTTTTCACGGCTGCGGTCCGGGGATTGGTCTCGCGAAGCGGGCGAGGGAATCGAAGGGCGGAGTTCAAATCCTTCGTTTCCTTCGCGGCCTTCGCGAGACCCTTTCTGATATCAGGCGCTCCGTTTCACAGCGATTGCCGCACCTCGCGGTTGCCGCGTTCAAGCTCGGCGATAATCTGGGCTGCATGCAGCCGGCCGCGGCGTTCCGCCTCATAGGCCCAGCGGGCTCGTGGAGCCAGGCCGCGCTCGTAGCGCCAGCGGGAAATGCGGCCGCGCAGGCTCTCGGGGGTGGCGATCTCCCGCACGCCGTGGAGGTATTTTAGCAGCACATTCGAGCACCATTGGTTAGCCATCAGCCGCTCAAGATACGCTTCGTCCGTGCGCCCGGCCGACATGAGATGATCCAGCTTCAGGCACGTAAAGCGCCCGACGCCCCAGCCGCGCTCCGTGATCGTCCACAGCATGTCCATGTCGCCGCTGGAGGAGAGCGACGTGCCGCGCCGGTCGAGGCTTTTGCGGAAGGGATCGCGGCGGACAATTTCAAAATGAGCCTCGGCCGCCGCCCGTCGCACGGCGAGTCCGGCCCCGGGCGGAAACGACCACATTTCCGGCTTGTTCGACCAGCGGTCCGCCTCGACCTGATGCACGCTCAGAAACCACAGATACGGAGCCATCCATTCCGGCGGCGCGTTTTCATAGACACCATGTAACACCCCGGCGCCCCAGCCGCCGAGCGCGGGCCACTCCCGGCCGAGGCGGACCACATCGGCCAGATAGGAGGGGACGAGCACATTGTCGTCGTCAACATAGAGCACGACATCGGCCGTGGCCTCCTTCAACCCGCAGAGGCGCGCCGGCGTCAGCCCGAGTTCATCTTCGCGGGCGATGCGGCCGGCGGGATGCCACGACAGGTCAATGGTGCCGGTCAGGGCCGGCGTGGAGCCGTTATCCACGATGATCAATTCCCAGTCCTTCGGCGGCAGGGTTTGGCGGCGCAAACTCTCCAGCGTCGCCGTGAGATAATCGCGCCGGGGATTATGGGTGCAGATGACGACGGAGAGCATTTTCCAGAAGAGGTGGGTGGTTTCTATTCCCTTGGCCGCTCGAGCCCCATCCAAGTGCGGCCTTGGCGGGCCAATCGACGTCCCAGCAATTCCACCACGGCACCGACCTGAAAACGAAACCGCGCGGCGGTGGACGTGCTCGGTTTTTTCAGGGTCGCTTCCAGCGGAATTTTTGCGACCACGCGTCCGACCGCCTCGGGGGAACAGAGTTGAGCGACGAGGGCCTGCCCGCGAAGGCCCATTTCATGAGCTTCCCCGGGATTTTGCAGCAGCGTGATCACGGCTTTGGCAAATTCCGCCGGTTCGTCGGCGATGTGGAAATGTTCGCCGGTGCGGCCGGAAAATCCCTGGGCTCCAAAGGAAGTGGTGACGACTGGCACGCCATGGGCGAGGGCTTCGGTGACTTTTCCTTTCATGCCACCGCCGAAGCGCAGGGGAGCGATCGAGATCGCGGCCCGCTCCAGACAGATGGCGGTATCGGGCACCCAACCCAGCAGACTGATACCGGGGATCTCGCCGAGCAGGCTCACTCCTGCCGGCGGATTGCGCCCCCCAATTTCAAGTCGGGCTTCAGGGCTGGCTTGCCTAATTAACGGCCAAATCTCCCGGCCAAACCAAACAATCCCATCCACGTTGGGTTGATGCGCGAGATTCCCCACGAAAAACAGCAGGCGGCCTCGATCGGCGGCCAGACGCGGCTGGGTGGGAACAATAATGGGGACTATAACCGTGGGAGTCGAAGGGAGGAGGGATCGCAAAATGCCGTCGTCTTCCGGCGTGACGTTTACAACCAGATCCGCATCACGATACACGGCCAGTTCGCGCCGACGAATTTCGGCGGCGGATTCCACCGTCGCACAGCCCACTTTGATGCCGGCTTCTTCGCGCACGAAATGCAGATCCACCGAGTCGACGATGACAGGGGAGTTTGGATTCGCCCTCCGAAACGGAGTTACCATGTCTTCGGCGACATGCCAGTATTCGCAGAACAACAGATCGAAGCGGGAGCGTGAAAGCACCCGGCCCAAGTTCCAGTGCCCCGCGACGATCTCTCGCACGCCCTTTTGCTTGAGATTGTCGCGAATGAAAGCCCCGCGCGCGCCCGCCTGCTCGGGATTGGTTGAATAAACGGTGACGTCGTGCTGCTTCGATAGCGCCTCAAGAATTTCCAGCATTCTGCGCTCAGCCGCATCGTGGTCCGGCCGCGGCACGTCAGGGTTTACGAACAAAATCTTCATGAGTTCAGCATCGCGATCAATGGATGTCGGTGGGCATGGGGGCAACGCTGCACCAGTTTTTGGCCTCACGAACACGCATGGGAGATTCTTTTATCGCGGTCGCTTTTTTGCCCGAAGGG
>JANYBX010000494.1 GCA_025360615.1 Opitutia bacterium | reverse complement strand
GTTCATGCGCAAACTCTGGGTTGAGCAGCGCCGCTTCCCCATCGAGCTCGCCGACGAATTCAAAATCGGCGCCACCGATGCTGCCGGCAGCGGACTGGGCGCGGCGTTGTTGAAGAAAAAATTCTCCGAGGCCGCGCTGCGCCAGTGCGGGCTGTTTTTTATCTACGACAACGCAGAGCTCACGCTCCACGCCCTGCGCTCGCGCTTCCGCGGCCGCCTTATGATCCCCATTCGCGATCACCAAGGACGCGTGGTGGCCTTCACCGCGCGCCAGACTGCGCTCACGCCGGAAGACGATCCGGCGCGCGAAGCCAAATACGTCAACTCGCCCGAGACGCCGATTTTTACCAAGGGCAACCTGCTCTTCAATCTCGACCGCGCCCGCAGCCACGTCGGCGACGGCAAGCCCTTCGTCCTCGTGGAGGGCCAGCTTGACGCGCTGCGCTGCTGGAGCGTCGGTCTGAAAACCGCCATCGCGCCGCAAGGCACCTCGATCACCGAAGGCCAGCTCGTGTTGCTCCGCCGCTATCACACGCAGGTCGAGTGCTTTTTCGACAGCGACTCCGCCGGCCAAAAGGCCTCGCTGCGCTTCCTGCCCATGGCGCTCAAGGCCGGGCTCGAAGTGCGTTTTCTCACGCTCGCCGGGTCCGACAAGGTTGATCCCGACCTGCTCTTCCTCGAACGCGGCCTGCCCGCCTACGACGAAGTCCGCCGCAGCGCCCACAGCGCGATGGCCTACGCCTGCCGCGCCGCGTTGCCCGAGCCTGCCACCGCGACGCCCGAGCACAAAACCCGCGCCGCGCAAACCGTCTTCGAGATCATCGCCAACGCCGAGAGCGAGATCGCCCGCACCTCCTTCGTCACCGAAGCCGCCGGCTTGCTTCGCCTCTCGCTTGGCGCCGCGCAGAAAGATTTCCAGTCGTTCCTCCAACGTCAGAGCCGCCAGGCCGCCGGCCGCCCCAATCCCAACCCGGAGCCCGAGACTCCTCACGGCTCATCCTCCCACACGCCCCACACCTCCGAACGCGATCTCCTGCTGCTCTGCCTGCACTTCGAGTCGCTCGGCAAACCCCTGAGCGAAAAGCTTCCCCACGATTGGATCGACGCCGGCCATCTTGCCGGTGCGTTGCTCAACAAGTTCCTCGCCGAGTTTGAGCAAAACAGCTGGCCCGGCCGCGATCATCTCGAAGTCCTGCTCGACACTCCCGAGGAAAAAACCCTCGTCGCCTCCCTCATCTTCGACGCCCCGAAACTCGACGATCCCGCCAAGGTCGCCGTCGAAGGTTTGAAGCAACTCCGCGCCCGCGCGCTCGAGCCGCGCCTCCGGCAAATAGAACTTGCCTTGGCCAACCCCGCTGCGGACATTGAATCTGACCCAATTTCACTCTTGAAAGAACGCTCCGAACTGCAACGCACGTTGCGCCTACCCATCACGCTTAACCTCGCCGGTTGAGCGCGTTTTTGCCGTTTTCCGTTACACGTTTTCCTTCCCTCCTATGCCGCGCAAAGCCAAGTCCGCCGATTCCGATCAATCCGAGGCCGTCGAAGCCGTCCTTAACAACCAGAAGATCGCCCCCGCCGATTCCGCCGAGGGCGGACCTGTCGTGCCGGGCACGATCAACGAGAAAATCCGGCAGCTCATCCGCCACTCGAAGGAGCAGGGCTACCTGACGTTCGACGACATTAACGAGGCCCTGCCCGAGTCCGTCGAAAACCAGGAGGAGATCGATAACGTCCTCTCCATTCTGCAGAATTTGGAAATCGAGATTCTTGAGCCCGACCAAGTCGAGGACTTCAAGGCCCGCCAGGAAGAAGCAGAGGAGGAGGAATCCCGTTCGTCCCAAAACGACATTCTCGACGACCCGGTTCGCATGTATCTGAAGCAGATGGGCCAGGTCCCGTTGCTGACGCGCGAGCAGGAAGTCGAGATTTCCAAGCGCATTGAAAACGCCGAGGCCAAGGCGCAGGAAGCGCTCTTCCAAGCCTCCGCCGTCGGCGCCTACATCGGCACGCTCGGCGCCAAACTGCTCACCCGCGAGGAACGCTTCGACCGCATCGTCATCGACAAAAAAATCGAGTCCCGCGAAGCCTATTTCAAGTCCCTCGAAAAACTCGTCGAGCTCACGCAAAAATCCGAAGCCGGCACCGCCGAGGCTTGGGACGAATACGTCAAGGCCCGCACCGAGGTGGATAAAAAACGCATCCTCGCGAAATTCCGGAAGCGCGAAAATGTCCTCCGCGGGACGTTTTCGAAGTTCTATTTCAAACTTAAGGTTTACGAGGAATACCTCGTCGCCCTCCAGCCCACGCTCGACGAGATCGCGAGCCTCTACGCCCAGCTCGACCGCGCGAAACATCCCAAGACCAAGAAGGACGCCTCCATCGAGCCCAAGGTCATCAACGCCCGGCTCAAGCAAATCGAGGCCGCCCAGCGCATCGCCCCCGACGAGCTGCTCAAGGTCGTCGCCCAGACCAACATTCATGTCGCCGAGGCCCATCAGGCCAAGACCGAGATGGTCGAGGCCAACCTTCGCCTCGTCATCTCCATCGCGAAGAAATACACGAACCGCGGCCTGTCCTTCCTCGACCTCATCCAAGAGGGCAACATGGGCCTCATGAAGGCCGTGGAAAAATTCGAGTATCGCCGCGGGTATAAGTTCTCCACTTACGCCACATGGTGGATCCGCCAGGCCATCACCCGTTCGATTGCCGACCAAGCCCGCACCATCCGCATCCCGGTCCACATGATCGAGACGCTGAACAAGGTGATGCAGGTGCAAAAACAGCTCCTCCAGGAATTCGGCCACGAGCCCACGCCCGAGGAAGTCGCCGACGAGATGAACCTGCCCGTCGAGCGCGTGCAGCAGATCATGAAGATGGCGCAACAGCCCATCTCGCTCCAGTCCCCCGTCGGCGACGGCGACGACACGTCCTTCGGCGATTTCATCGAGGACAAGTCCGCCGAGAATCCCTACGACATGACGGCCTATTCGCTCCTGCGCGAAAAGATCATCGACGTGCTCGACACCCTCACCGAACGCGAACGCCGCGTCCTCTCCCTCCGCTTCGGCCTCGTCGACGGCTACAGCCGCACGCTCGAGGAAGTGGGCAAACAATTCAAAGTCACCCGCGAGCGCATCCGCCAGATCGAGGCCAAGGCCCTCCGGAAAATGCGCCACCCGACGCGCATTCGCCAGCTCCACGGCTTCTTCGACGCCGAGCAAATCGACAACGCCCAAAACCTCCTCAAGGTCGCCGCCACCGCGCGCCTCCCCGGCCTGCCCGGCGGCCCGACGATTCCGGGCTTCACCAGCATCCAAGCCGTCACCATCCCCGGTCTGTCACCGTTGCCGAAACTCTGAGTTTCGGTCCACCGGACACGCGACGCCCCATCGCGTTTCACCATGAAAAACACCGCCCGCGCGCTCACGCCGCTGGCGGTGTTTTTTTTCGCCGCCTGCCGCAGCCCCACGCCTCCTGCCGTTTCGTCCTCTTCCTCTTCTCCCGCTCCCCTCCTCGCGCCTAGCCCCCACCGCCTCGTCGGCCG
>JANYBX010000442.1 GCA_025360615.1 Opitutia bacterium | reverse complement strand
CCGCCAGAGAAGATGTGCTGTGGATTTACGCCGAGGCCGACGAGGAAGTCCCGGAGTGTGGCGGCAAACCCGTCCATCGTTTTGCCGTGAAGGTTGACGTCACGCGTTCCTCCTTGGGTTTTCTTAAACTTAGCGGATTTTTTGGAGGCCCACCAATGTTTGACAGCTTGATGAAAGAGCTCGGTTTCCGCGGGAGTGCTCATAGCGGGAGGGAATCAATCTGATAAGCTTGCAGAGCCGCTCGGGTGGCAAGGGCGACGTCTTGGGTGTCGAAGGCGCGGCGCAGCGTTTCCGTGAGCTCGTGAGAAATATTTTCCGGAGCGGGCACGCGAATGCGGCGAAGGTATTGCGCCTGAAAACGCAAAAACCCCCCGCGCATTCGAACGCCATAGCAGTGAATGAAAAATTCGCCGACCGCCGACATCAGCAATGCGCCGAGCACGCGAAGATCCCACGTTTCTGAAGTGATCCAGTAGAGGTTGTGCTGAGGATAAGTTTTCCCGTGATCGAGTGCGGGCAGGAGACGTTCCTTGATGTCGGCGATGTAGAGCTTTTCTTTGGCGAGAAGGCGTAGGTTGACCCGGTCGATCGTCTTGTGCCAGTGCAGCGGCCGGTCCTTCGCGGTATGGCGGCTGGTGAGCAAGGCGTGGTGCGGGCGCAGGTAAGCTTCGAGCCGGGGATGAGTTTCGAGGGCGACCAAGCCTCGTTCGTCCCAAGGATTCGCGAGGTAGTGGCCGGACCATTCGACGCGACCGGCCTTCAGATCGGACGCCATGGCAAGAGGCAGCAGACGGTCGGATTCAATGTCGGGTTTTCTGTCGGCAATAAATACGCGGTCAGCTCCCGTCGCGACGCCGATTCCGATCTGCGTGCCGGTGGCTTTGCTTTCGAGCGGAAGACACGTCGCTTCGAGGTGTTTCAGCAGCAGCAATGCCTCGGGCGATGAACAAGGCCAAGGCTCGGTGCCGTGGAACCAGTCTGGAAAGCGTGCAGCGCGGAGGACGGAGCCGGAACGGGCATGGGCGAGGAGATCGACGAGGGTCGCGCGATGAGCGGTCTCGATGCCGGGCAGGGCTTTCGCGACGACAACGGAGCCTTGCTTTTCCTGGGCGATGATCGTGATCGCCGGATAAGCGGAGACTTCGGTCTCAAACGCGGCGACGTCGTGGGCTTCGATCACGCAGCGGACCGCATACCCCTCGGTGGTGATAAATTCACGCAGTGCGCTGCCGTAGTCATTGAGCATCCAACGATCGGCGCAGATATAGGCACACACGCCGCCGGGCTTCAACTGGAGGAGCGCCGCTTGGTAAAACGCGACATAGATGTCGGCGCGGCCACGCATCGCACTGAAACCGCTGCGATAGAAATCGGCTTTGTCAGCCGGAATTTCTTCGAGCCTGATGTAGGGTGGATTGCCGATTACAAAATCGGCGACCGGAAAGCTGAGAGACGTCTCAAGAAAGTCGGTGGGTTTAATCCAACTGCGGGCAAGATCCGAGGCGATGGCACCGTCAATATGGAGTTCTACCAGCGTGGCATAAATCATCCGGAACGCGCGCTCAGCGGCATCGGGATCGATCTCAAAAGCGCGAATGGCCTCGGCCGCCTCCGCCAGAGGCGTGGCGTGGCGTCGGCAGGACTCGACCAAACGGCGAACCATCCCGCATAAAAAAGCGCCGTCTCCCGCAGAAGGCTCCATAGCAACAAGCCGGGCTAGCGGTCGTTCCGGCAAATAGCCCGCCAAGTCCAAGATGAGCTCGACCATCCACGGCTTGGTATAAACGACGCCAGCTTCACGGGGCGCAGGAAGCTCAATGACGTTGGTGCTCACGGGTCCATCCGCAACAGTGGGAAACGACCAACGAAAGGGAATGAAAAAGCTCAGTCGTTGATTTGAGACCGCAAAGGCCTCCCTCGTACTGCGCTCCCGGCGCTCCATCTGCGTAACAGGAATTCTGACACTTCTTCCGAGGATCATGGCTTTTTTCATCTCGCACACCTCCGCGGTGCCCACAGACGAAGCTCTCGTCGACGCTTACTCGGACTTCGTTTCGAGCAGCGTTGCCGCCACGCATCCCGCGGTCGTTCACATTGAGGTGCAGGGAACGTACCCGGGGCGGTCCGGCTCAGGCTTCTTCATTTCACCCGAGGGCTACATTCTCACGAACAGCCACGTCGTTCACGGCTCGCGCGAGCGGCGGGTTTTCCTCGCCGATGGGCGCAAGCTCGCGGCCGATCGCATCGGGCGAACGAGCCATCGTGACATTTCTCCGCGGCGGGGAAGTGCGCCCGCACGCAATCATCCCGCTCGAAATGCCGGGCCGCCGTTCGGACTGACGGATCGTCGGTGGGGTAAATCTGCCGTTGCTGCGGGCGGGGGGCGCAGTGGTCAGAACCCTCAACCCTGCCTTCCCATGCCCCTTCGGACGCGACGCGAATTTCTGAAAACCACGGCAGTCCCCGGGGTCGTTCTCACGCTCGGTGAACGGATGTTGCGTCCCAGGAAGGCGGCGCAGACCAGCGGACGAAATCAGTCGCGCTGACCGCACCCTCGTGGATCGACAAACCCATCCGCTGGGCTCAGCTCACACTCGTCGAGGACGATCCGCCGGCCCGCCGGTGCGATTTTGCGCGAAGTGAAATTGCTCGGCGCGAATCGTGCGGCCGATTCGCGCCGGGAAGACGACTGGCTCGAGGTCACGATTCCGGACATTCTGGACCATGATGTCGTGGCGGTTGATCTCGGTTGATCAAGGGAAACGGCAGGCCGCGATTGACGCGCGCCCGCTGAGATCTAGCTGCACACGTTTGCGACTCGGCAGCGGAAGGCTTCTCGCACTGTGCGAAAGCACTTGGGCCGCACCGTGCATAATGCCTAGTGCCGACACGACCCCACGCGGACCGCCGTATTTTAAGCCAATTGTGCGTAGGTGTTTGTATAAAACGTGCTGGCTTGGCATCCGGGCTGCGTTGTCTGGGGAAACCCTTCACATCATGCTCGAAACTTTCGCCATCCTTCTCGTTCTGCTCTGGCTCTTGGGAATCGTCTCTTCCTACACGCTGGGGGGTTACATCCACATTCTTCTGATCATCGCGCTCGTGAGCATCCTGCTTCGTGTGATCCGCGGTCGCGACCCGCTAAAGTAAAGTAGTCCGCCATCAACCGGCGGCCCCTCATTTTTCCTCCGCACAACAACCATTAATTCCATCTCACCATGTCTAAAGTCCCCTCCCTCGCATTCCTCATCGTCGGCGTGATCCTGCTCGTTTACGGGCTCAGCGCGGCCGGCTCGGTTTCGTCTTCCGTCACCGAAGCCGTGACGGGTGCCCCCACCAACAAGAGCATCTGGCTCATCGCGCTCGGCGCGATCGGAATTGTCTCCGGCGGTGTCGGCCTCCTTTTCCGCCGCAGTTCGTAAACCCGGCATCCATCGGTTCCCAAACATTTCTGTTTCATCCGCCATAATCCTTAATCTACCACGACCATGTCAGCCTCGACCTCCTCCCTCCGCACTCAAGCCGACCATACCGTCGACGAACTCAAGGCCCTGCTTCGCGAAGCGGAAGCCGCCCTCAGCTCCGCCGGTGCCGAAGCCGGTAGTGAAGTGAACGACCTTCGCGAACGCATCCGTAGCGCTTTCGACGAGGGAAAAAACAAACTCAGCCAAGCGGCCGACCTTGCGCGCCGACAGGCGGCCCGGGCGGACGAACTCGTCCGTGCCAATCCCTACGCCTCACTCGGAATCGCCGCGGGCGCGGGCCTGCTGCTCGGCTTTTTCGTCTCCCGCTGCCAAAGCCGGGATTGATCCTTTGGGTCGGTCGGTGCGTGCGCTCCAGCGCGCCGCGCCGGCCGGCATCCTTTTTTGGTTCCTGCTTCTCTCCATGCATCCAGCTTCCACTTCGTCGCCGCTCATGAACATCGGGTTTGGACAGGTCATGCCTGCGTTCAAAATCATTCTCGATGCGATGTTCCACCGCGGCGAACTTGCGACGCTGGAACTGGTCGAGGCACGCGATCACGCCTTCGCCACCGTTATAGCGGGCATCGGGGCCGCCGCTTTGGTTCTGCTCGGCGGATTCACGGCTACATTTACCTTGGCGGCGCTGGTGTGGGACCGGTCGGATCGCGGGTTGATTCTCGGCGTGGCCAGCGTCGTTTATTTTTTGGGCGCGGGCTTGCTGGTGTGGCTCGCGGCGCGCCGCATTCGCGGGTGGAAACCGATGGCTGAAACCTGCCGGCAACTGCGGCAAGACCAGCTTTGTCTCGAAAGCCTGCTCTCAAACGCCTCCAGCCGGAACTGACGATGATGTCCGGCTCTCCTCTCCATCCCGCCGAACGACGCGAACGACTCGCGCTCATTTGCGAACTCGACCGGTTGCGCCTGCGACTCGCGCTTCGTCCGACAAACGAGCTGACCATCGCTGGCGTGCCCGCGAAGGCGCTCACGAAAGCGTTTTCGGTCACCCAATTTCTGCCCGGTCGATTCGGGCGGCTCGCACGCGGACTGGCCCTCGGCTCTGCGCTCTTTCGAATGATTCAACCGTTAATCCGCTCCTCCTCCCGCGCATGAAACCTCCGATCCGCTTTTTCTCACCGATGAACATTCGATTCGGCTACGACATCGCCTACGAATTGCCCTCGCCTACGACGGTCGTCCTGATGCTGCACCTTCGGCCCGAACTTACCGCGCGCCTGCGCACGCCCGAGACCATCGTCATTTCACCCAATGTGCCGCGGGAAATTTTCACCGATGTTTTTGGCAACCGCTGCACCCGGCTGACCGCTCCGGCTGGCCTGTTGGAGTTAAGCTGCGATGCCGTCATCGACGATTCCGGCCAGCCGGCCCCCGTAGCTCTTGGGGCAAGGGAACTTCCCGTGGCGGATCTGCCGCCGGCGGTAATGCCTTTTCTGCTGCCGAGCCGCTATTGCGATGTAGAGCTGCTCGGTGATCTCGCTTGGTCGCTCGCCAACGGGACCACACCCGGATGGAGCCGGGTCCAAGCCGTCTGCGATTGGGTGCATGGCTACTTGCGTTTCAACTATCGGCGGGCTCGCTCCACGCGCACAGCCTATGAGTCGTTTCAAGAACGCACCGGGGTTTGCCGCGATTTCACGCATCTCGCGATCACGCTCTGCCGGTGTCTCAACATTCCCGCGCGCTATGCCACGGGTTATTTGGGCGACATCGGGGTGCCAGCCGATCCGGCCGCGATGGATTTCAGCGCCTGGATGGAAGTTTATCTGGGCGGCCAGTGGCACACGTTCGACGTCCGCCACAATACCCGTCGCATCGGGCACCTCGTCATGGCCCGGGGACGCGATGCAGCCGACGTGGCGCTCACCACGAGTTTTGGCCCGCACATCCTCCGGCGCTTTATCGTCAGGACGGAGGAGGTATCGTTGGCGACCGCCGCTTCGGTGGCCGCTTGACCGGATTCAAACTGACCCCGGCTAAATGAAGACGGGGCCAAACGGCAAGGGCGAGGGAGGGCGGCTACTATCAAGGAGAAAGAAGCCGGTCGTATTTGCGGCGAGCCGTGACACTACCGGAGGTTCCTTGGAGGACAACGCCTCCCCGCATCTCGCCACCCTGCATTCCAGGATGACGCTGCCGGGTAACTTCGACTGCGCGCTGCGTGACGCTGCGCGGCTGCCGAACCAAAAACTCCCGGGCTATGCGGCGCTCGACCTGCGGTTCGCTTGGCGACCCCAAAAGCATTGAGAGCTGTCGTTGGTGGGTCAAAACTTGCTGGAGGCCAGCCATCCCGAATTTGCCGGCGGAGCGGCCCAGCCGGAATGGAAGCGCGGCTTTTTCGGTCAATTTACCTGGCGATATTATTGATGCACCGGTGGCCTTCCCATTTCCCTCCCACTTCCTCCCGCACACCCGAAAAGTCGAGTCGGGCGAGGTGGATGCGTGGACGGGCGCCGTTCCGGCAGGCAGGGCTCGCGCTGCTTCTGGTCGTCGGCACATGGAGCGCGGACGCGATGGAGGCGCGCGCCCAGACCACCCAGGAATACGATCTCAAGGCGGTGCTGCTTTATAACTTCATGCAGTTCGTGGACTGGCCACCCGGGACGAACAAGCCCAATGCCCCGTGGGTGATCGGCGTGCTCGGGCGTGATCCTTTTGGAAAAGTTCTGGATGACATCGTGCGCGCGGAAACTCATCAGGGCCGCCGCATCGTGGTGGAGCGCTACCGCAGCCTCGCCGCCTTGGGCGAGTGCCATATCCTTTTCGTCAGCGCCAGCGAAGCCGACAATCTCCCCCGTATTTTCACGGTCCTCAAAGGGCGGCCCGTGCTGTCGGTCGGCGATTTCGAGGGCTTCGCCGTCCGCGGCGGCATGATCCGCTTCACGAGGAATCCGGAGGGGAAAATCCAGCTCCACATCAACCTTCAGGCCGTCAAGGAAGGGAATTTAATGATGAGCGCGAAACTCCTTCGGCTGGCCGAGGTGATCAACCTGCCGGCCGAAAAATAACCCCATGCCCCTCCGGGATCTTCCCATTCAACGGAAGCTGGTGAGCTTCATTTTTCTGACGAGCCTTTCGGTGCTCGTGGTGAGCTTTTTGTTTTTGCTGAGCTTTGAGACGCGCAGTTCCAAGGCGGTGACGACGCACAGCCTCGAAGCCATCAGCGGGATCATCGCTTCCAACAGCACGGTCGCCCTGATTTACGACGATCCGAAGCTCGCCCGGGAAATTCTCGTGGGCCTCAAGGCCGAGCCCGACATCACCGTCGCCGCACTCTTCGACAAACGCGGGAAAGTCTATGCGACCTATCCCGAGCGTCTCGATGCCTCGGAGATTCCCGCCGCCGTCGGGGCCGACGGGGTGAGCTTCGATTTTCACCAGCTGACGCTTTATCAGCCCGTCATCGAGGGAAAGAACCGCGTGGGCACGCTTTTCCTCCGGAGCGACCTGGCCAACATGTATCGCCGCCTCTCGGTGTATGGGCTCGTCCTGCTCGCGGTCCTCGGGGGCTCGGGGGTGCTGGCATTCGTGCTCTCCCATTTTTTCCAGCGGCGGATTTCCAAGCCGATTCTCGCGCTCGCCGACGCCGCGAAGGTGGTTTCGGAGCACAAGGATTACTCCGTGCGCGTGACCAAGACGAGCCGCGACGAACTCGGGTTTCTCACCGAGGCCTTCAACTCGATGCTGGAGCAAATCCAGGCCAGCCTCGCCGCCCTGAGCGAGAGCGACCAGCGCTTCCGGCTCGTCGCCGACAGTGCGCCCGTGCTGATCTGGCTGTCCGACACCGCCGAGCAATACATCTGGTTCAACAAGCCCTGGCTCGCGTTTGTCGGGCGGCCGCTCGAGCGCGAAGCCGGCAAGGGCTGGGTGGAGAACCTCCACCCGCTCGACCGCGAGCGCTGCGCGGAATGCTTTAAAAAAGCTTTCTTGGCGCGGGAGGAATTTCGCGTCGAATACCGGCTCCGCCGCCACGACGGCGAGTATCGCTGGGTGTTCGATCACGGCGTGCCGCGCTACCAGGGCCGGGATTTCGCCGGCTTCATCGGCTCGTGCGTTGATATCCATGACCGGAAGGAAGCGGAGGCGGCGGTGCGCTCCAGCGAGCTGCAAATGCGGCTGGTCACCGACCACGCCTCGGTCTTTCTGGCCCAGCTCGACCGTGAGCAGCGGTTCAAATTCGTGAACCGGGCGTATGCCGAACGTTACGGTCGCGAGCCACAGCAGATCGTCGGAAAACACATCTCGGAAATCGTCGGCCCGGAGGCTTATCAAGTCTTCAAGGAGCGCATCGATTCGGCGCTCTCCGGCCGGCGCGAGGAATTCGAGGTCGAGGTGGCTTACGCGACGCTCGGTTCGCGGTGGGTGCATCTCGTGTGCGTGCCGGAACGGGATGCGGACGGCCGCGTCGTCGGGCTGGTCGCCGTGCTCTCGGATACGACGCGCCGGCGGCAGGGGGAGAGAGAGTTGGAGCGCGCCCGGGACGAGGCTCTCGCGGCCTCGCGGGCCAAGGACGATTTTCTCGCGGCCCTGTCGCACGAGCTCCGGACGCCGCTCAGCCCGGTGCTGTTGCTCGCGAGCGAAGCGGCGACCAATCCCGTATTGGCGCCCGAAACGCGCGCGGAGTTTGAAACGATTCGCAAGAACGTGGAACTCGAGGCGCGCCTCATCGACGATCTGCTCGATCTCACCAGTGTCACGCGGGGCAAGCTGATGCTCGACCTGCGCCCGGTCGATGCCCACGCCGCGCTGCGCGATGCGATCGGCACCGTGCGCGCGGAGATCGAGGCGAAGCGCATCACGCTGGTGCTGGAGCTGGGCGCCCCGCGCACGACCGTGCTGGGCGATCCGGTGCGACTGCAGCAGGTATTTTGGAATGTCTTGAAGAACGCGGTGAAGTTCACCGCCGAGGAAGGCCGGATCTCGGTCGTCACGCGCGACACGACGGGGCAGGGGATGTTCGAGGTCCGCATCGCGGACACGGGCATCGGAATGAGTCCTGAGGAAATCGCGCGCGTCTTCGAGGCGTTTACCCAGGGCGACCACGCGGCGGGCGGCGGCTCCCACCGTTTTGGCGGCTTGGGGCTGTGGCTGGCGATCTCCAGCAAGTTGACGGAGTTGCACGCGGGACGAATCTCCGCGGTGAGCGAAGGCCGCGATCGCGGTTCCACCTTTCTGATCGAGTTTCCGCTGGCGGCCGCCAGCGGTGCGGGTGGGGAAGACGCGCGCCCGGTGGCGGAGGATTGGCCCAGCCCCTCCGCCGATCCTTTCGCCGGTGCTCCCGGCACGCGGGGAAACATCTTGTTGGTCGAGGATCATGCGCCGACGCGGGTGACCCTCGAGCACCTGTTGCGTCGTCGTCGCTATCGCGTGTTTACCGCCGCTTCCGTCGCGGAGGCCCGCGCGCTGGCGGCGAAGGAGAAGATCGACCTCGTCGTGTCCGACATCGGCCTGCCCGATGGCACCGGCTGCGAGCTGATGGCCGATCTCAAGCAACGCTACGGACTGAAAGGCATCGCGCTCACGGGCTACGGCATGGAAGGGGACATCACGCAAAGCCAAATCGCCGGCTTCGTCATTCACTTGATCAAGCCCGTGCGCGTGCAGTCCCTCGACGATGCATTGCTGATGGTCGCCAACTGGCCGCAGTCGATTTGAGGCCGGGCCGACGAAGCCAAGTCAGCCCAAACGGCGCGCCAGCTCGGCCCACATTTCCACGCCCTGGCGGTGCCAGTCGGGCCACCAACGAGCGCGTTGGAACGCGAGCGCCGCGAAGGCATCGTGCCCGGCGAGCTGGCAAACCAACCCTGTCACCAAATCCGCCGGGTCCGCCCGCTCCGCCGCGGGCCACGCTTGCAACTCCCCCAGCGCTTCGGACCACGCGCAACGCTGGCAGCACAGCAACGCGCGCGCGAGCCAGGCGTGGGGTGCGGCCGCATCCTTTGCGCGGGTGTGGAGCCGATGCACGCGACCTCGCAGTTCGTGGGGCATCATGGGTTTCGCCTGAAAATCCCAGATGCCCATCCGCAAGGCGGCGAGCGCCGTCGCACCGTCCGCATGGGCGCTCGCGAGCACGATGGGCGGCCGGGTTCGCGGATCCAGTCCTCCGGCGAGCGCCAGGCCGTCGAGGTCGGGCATCGCATAGTCGAGCACGAGCACGTCGAAGTGCTCGTGCCCGCTCGACAGCCGCTCCAGCGCGGCGCGCGAAGAGGCTTCGCCCACGGCATCCCAGCCGTCGGAGCGAAGCGTCACCACGCAGCCGAGGCGGATCGAGGCTTCGTCGTCGACCACGAGCACGCGGGGCCGGCGCGCGGCGGCGGGAGGATCGCAACCGGCGGCGCGTGCGGAGGCGGTTTCAGGCGGCTCCACGAAGAAGCGGGTGGGATTTTCCTGGGGCATGACTGGCGGATGAAGAGACGATGCGCAGATCGAAATAGAATTCCACTTGAGCACCCTTGGACCACACGCCGACCCGGCCGCCGTGCGCCACGGCGATCTCGCGGCAGATGGTGAGGCCCAGGCCGGTGCCTTCCGCGCCTTCGCCCTGGCGCCGGTAGAAGGGATCGAACACCCGGGCTTGCTCCGCTTCAGCGAGCGGCCGCTTCGTAAGGTTTCGCACGCTGAGCCGCACAAATCCATCCGCGCGCTCCTCGGCGCGGAGGGTGACCGGGGTGCCGGGCGTGCGGTATTTGGCGGCGTTGGACAGAAAATTTCCCAGCACGCGCACCACGTGGATCGCATCCGCCTGCACCAGCGGGAGCGTGGGCGGCGGGGGCTCGGCCGCGAATGGAGTGCCGCTGCCGCGGAAGGCGCCACCGTGCATGGCCTCCGCCTGCGTGAGCAGATCGGCCGGAGCAGTCGGGTTGAGGTTCATATGGACCCGGCCGCCTTCAAACTGCGCCAACTCAAGCAGCGCCTGCAGGACGACGAGAAGGCGTTCGCAATCGTCACGGCCCGCTTCCACGAGTTCGCGTTGATCGGGCGTAAGGGGCCCGATTTTTTCCTCCAGCAGCAGGTGCAAGGTCATGCGAATGCTCGTCACGGGAGTTTTCACCTCGTGGCCGAGCGTCGAGATCGCTTTCGTTTTGGCCTGATCGAACTGCCGGAGTTTGGTCACATCCATCAACAACACGGCCCAGCCAGGGGTCGCGCCGGCGTCGGCGGCCATACGGAAAACCTGGGGAAGATAGGTGGGCGTGGGACCCGCCGGCGCGTCCGGCAACGGGAGTTCCACGGCGCGGTGGAGGTCGTCGCCGATCAATTCGCAACCCCGTGCGGCCGCCTCGTCGATGCACTTGCGCACCGCAGCGGGCAGCTCGTCGGAAATTTTCAGCGCGGTGGAAAGCGCGGCGGCCCGGGGATTTTTCAACCTCACCTTGAAGGCCTCGTCCGCGATGTAGATGGGGTAAGGCAGGGCCTCGAGGATCGCGCGGTTGAGGCGGTTGGCTTCGACGACCCGCTGATCGCTTTCCGCGAGGTAGGCGCGCAGTTCGCCGGCCATGTGGTTGAAGGAGGTCGCGATTTGGGTCAGCTCCTCGCCGCCCTCGATTGGCGCGAGCGTGTCGAACTGACGCGCGCGCACTTGCTGAATGGAGTCCCGCAGACGGCGCAGGGGTTGGAAAACGCCCTGCGTGAGCCGCACCGACGTGTAGATATAAATCAGCAGCGAAAACGCGGCGATGCCGAGCGCCGTCCATCCGAACCGCCGACCGCGTGATACCGCGGCATCGCGCCGGGCGAAGATCGCCCTTTCGTTTTTATCGACGATCTCCTGGGTGCGTGCGCCCATATCCTCCGTCCCCCGCGCCAGCGCGTCGATGAGGATGCCGAAACGTTCCGCATCCTCCGGGGTGAGGAGAAAAAGCTGGCGGTAATTGGCCAGATATTCGTCGACGAGGGTCTGTATCCGTTCGACTTGGGCGCCCTCGGCGGACCCCGAACTGCTGCGGCGGATCGTCGCCACCCGCTCCAAGATCACCGCGCTTTCGACCTCGAACGTCCCCGGGCTGGAGGCAACTTTCTCCACGGAGCGGCTGGTCAGGTAGCGGGCGTTGATGTGCGTCATCGCGGAGCGCATGTCGCGCACGGCGCGAATCGTGTCGTAGTTCTCGGCGATGATCCGCTCCAGATCGTTGGTCAGCCCGCGCGCGGTCCACACACAGTAGCCGCTCAGCACGAGGATCAGCAGCAGGATGACCCTGAGGCCGCTGACAAAGCTCCAGCGTTTCATGGCGACGGGATCTAGGCGACCGGCTCGGTGGTGTCCGCAGCGCCGGCGGACCAACGCTTCCTTTTGCGATAGAGCGTGGCGATGTCGATGCCGAGCACGCGCGCGGCTTCCTCCAGTTTCACCGTTCGCGCGATCACGCGACGAACGTGTTCCTGTTCGAGCGCGTCGAGCGGGACGAGCGCCCCGAGTTCGACCGCGGTGGCGCGGGAGGCCGTGGCCAGTTCGACTGGCAAATCCCCCAGCTCCAGCTCCTCGCCGCGTGAAAGGATGACGGCCCGCTCGATGGCATTGCGCAGCTCGCGAAGATTGCCCGGCCAGGGGTGGGCGCGAATCGCCGCCGCCGCTTCCGGGCTGAATTTGCGCACGGCGCGTCCGGCATCGTCCGCAAAGAATTGCAGGAAACTCTGCGCGAGCCGCGCCAGGTCGGCGGGCCTTTCGCGCAACGGCGGCACGGTGACCGTGATGACGTTGAGCCGGTAGAACAGATCCTCGCGAAACGTGCCGGCTTTCACGGCGGCGGCGAGATCGCGGTTGGTGGCGGCGATCACGCGCACATCGGCGGCGCGGGTCTTGGTGTCGCCCACGCGCTCGTAGCTGCGTTCCTGGAGGAGGCGGAGGAGTTTCGGTTGAAGCTCCGACGGCAATTCGCCGATCTCGTCGAGAAACAGCGTGCCACTGCGGGCGGCCTCGACCTTGCCCCACTTGTCCTTGATGGCACCGGTGAACGCACCCTGCACGTGGCCGAAAAGTTCGCTCTCCAGCAATTCGCGAGAGAGGCTGGGGCAGCTCACCGTCACGAAAGGACCCTCCGCCACGCTGCTGCGCTCGTGAACATGGCGGGCGAGCTGGCTCTTGCCGGTGCCATTTTCACCGAGGATGAGCATCGTGGCGCGGGTGGTGGCGGCGCGCTCCACGACATCGACGAGCGTCTTCATCGAGGCGTCGGCCGGCGAAAAATCCGCGGGGGGCGCCGTGCGGGCGACTTGATCGGCCAATCCCTCGGCGCGCTGTTTCAAGCGCTGCGTGCGCTCGACGCGGGCGAGGACCGTGCGCAGTTGCTCCGGGGTGAAAGGTTTTTCGAGGTAGTCGATGGCGCCCCGCCGCATCGCCTCCACCGCGGTGCCGATGCTCGCTTGCGCCGTGCACATGATCACCGCTAGGCCCGGGACGATTTTTTGCAGTTTGGCCAGATATTCCAGTCCGTCGGCCTCGCCCTCGATGTGCAGATCGAGGACCACGAGATCGAAACGCTCCTCCTGGAGTTTTAGCAGCGCCACGCGTCCGCTGTCCGCCGTATCGGCGTCGTGCCCCTCCGCTCGCACCGCCTGCGAGGTGGTCAGGCGAACAGTGCGTTGGTCGTCTACAATCAGGATGCGCATGGGTGGTTCGATCTTTTGCGGAAACTAAACCATATCGTCAGCCGCAAATTCGCTTCGTTCCGAACTGGGGTTAACCGCGATCGTGGCTGGCTCGTGAAATTGCAGTCGGGAATTCGCGAATTGTCCGTTGGCAGAACGGCCCGCGCTGCAAAACGCCCGATCTTCGCGAAGAAACACCCGCCGCTGATAATTCTTAACTGACTGATATTAAATAGTTAAACAATCACTTTTAGATGGCTGGCACGCCATGGGCGTAAGCAGGAGCAGGTGATGCGGAGTATCCGCACTGCCCGAAACCAAAAAAATAACGCGATCGATCATTGTCCGCCAAACTCCTCCACACTTATGAAACAATCCTACTTCATCCGCACCTTGCTCCCCGTTTCCGCGCTTCTGCTGGGAGCGCCCTTCGCTGTCACGACGCTCCGCGCCGAAACCGTGGAATCTGAAATTGCCGACGTGAAAAGCGCCGCGATCAAAGCCCAGCTCAAGGAACTCGATGGCCAGCTCGACCGCCTCGACGAGTTCGAGGACAACGCTCCCACCGCCGAGGAACGCGACGCCGCGAAGGTCCGCATCAAGGTGCTCAAGGAGCGCCGCAGCGAACTCCGGAAGAATTACGCGCAGGCGCGCTATGATTCCCTCCGCGCCGACGTAAAAGGCGAATACGACAAGGTCTCGCATTGGACGAAGAAGACCTTCTCGCGCAGCCCGGAAGCCAAGCTGGAGCGCAAGCTCGACGACGCAGGCGACAAGGCGAAGGACCTCGCACACGACACCGCGCAGGCCGTTCGTGAAGCCAAAGCCGATACCATGGCCGCGACCAATCCTTCCTCTGTCACGACCACCGCCGATATCGCCGCCTACAAAAATAATCCCTCCGACGAAAACAAGGCCGAGGTGAAAGCTTCGCTGGCGGGGCTCGACACCGAGATTGACCGGCTTGAGGCCCGCGTCGACGACTTGCCCAAAGGCGTGGAACGCGACGCCACCAAGCTCCGCGTGAAAGCCCTCAAGGAACGCCGTAGCGAGCTCGCCAGCGATTTCCGCAAAGCTCGCTACGACGCGCTGAAGGCCGACGTGAAGGCCGAGTGGAACAAGCTGGTTCACTGATCTGTTTTTTTGTCCGCCTAAATTATCAAACCGGGCGGGGGTTCGTTCCCGCCCGGATCTATTTTTAACCTCAACTCCCTGCTCCCATGCTCCGCTGGTCGCTCATCTTTCTCGTCATCGGCCTGATCGCCGGACTGCTCGGCTTCACGGGTGTCGCCGGCACTGCCGTCGGTATCGCGAAGATCCTCTTCTTCATCTTTCTCGCGCTCTTCACCCTGTTCCTGGTGTTCGGCGTCCTCACGGTGAAAAAAATCACCAAGTAAGGCCGCTGCGGCCGTCCAAGATTTCCCGATTCAGTTGTT
>JANYBX010000437.1 GCA_025360615.1 Opitutia bacterium | reverse complement strand
CCGAGGAGATTGTTGAGATTGTGCGCGATGCCTTGCGTGATAGCGCCGATGGTGGCAGCTCGGCGCGATTCCTCGAGGCGGCGCTGGAGGTCGACCATCTGACGGTTGATGGCGACGAAACGGAGCTGCGTCTGCACGCGGGCGAGGGTCTCATCGAGGTCGATGGGTTTTGTGATGTAGTCCACGGCACCGACCCCCAGACCCTCAAGCTTGCTCTCCTTCGTGGTGCGGGCGGTGATGAAAATAACGGGGATCGAGCGGGTGTCTTCCTTCGACTGGAGGCGCTGGCAGACCTCGATGCCATCCATGTCGGGCATCATGACGTCGAGGAGGATCAAATCCGGCATCTCCTCATTGACGATATTGATGGCTTCAAGCCCGGTGTAGGCGGCGATCACTTCCAAACCCTCGCGTTCGAGTTTGCGCTTCAGGAGCTGGACGTTGATCGGCTGGTCGTCGACGACCAGAATTTTAGGGGCAGCCATGTGGGGAAAAAAGAGCGTGGTGGGCTGAATGGCCGGCTGCAAGCTAGCGTGTAGCCCCCGTGCGTTGGATGAATGCTTTGAGAGTATTTTGCATAAGCAGTGCAACCGTCATCGGGCCCACCCCGCCGGGGACGGGGGTGATTTTACTCGTGAGCGGGGCGACCGAGGGGAAATGGACGTCGCCCGTGAGGCGGTAGCCGGTTTTTTTCGTGGCGTCGGGCACGCGGTTGATTCCCACGTCGATCACCACCGCGCCGGGTTTCACCATGCCGGCCGTGACAAATTCAGGGCGGCCGATGGCGGCGATGAGCACGTCCGCTTGGCGGGTGAGGGCGGGAAGATCGCGCGTGCCGGAGTGGCAGATGGTGACGGTGGCGTTGGCACCGGCCTTTTTCTGAAGCGCAAGGAAGGCGGCGGGCTTACCGACGATGAGCGAGCGGCCGAGCACGACGACGTGTTTGCCCGAGAGATCGACGCCGCTGCGGGCGAGCAGCTCCATGATACCGGCGGGTGTGCAGGCGACGAAACCGCTGGGATCTTCCTGCGCGATTTTGCCGAGATTCAGCGGATGAAAACCATCCACGTCTTTTTCCGGGGCGATGCGGCGAAATACGGGACGCTCTTCTAGATGCTTCGGCAGTGGCGATTGGACGAGGATGCCATCGACGCCGGGATCGGCGTTGAGGTCGTCGATGATTTTTTCCAACTCGGTCTGCGTGATTGTGCCGGGCGGTAGAATGATGCGGCTCTCGAGGCCGATTTCGGCGGCGGTTTTTTCCTTTTTTCGGACGTAGGAAATCGAGGCCGGATCTTCGCCCACGCGCACGAGCGCGATGCAGGGCTTGCGGCCGGGGAGGGCGGCGACCGCCGTTTTTAATTCGGCGATGAGAGAGGCGGCGATGGCGTTGCCGTCGATGAGTTCCATGCGGGGAAAGTTATCCGCGGAGGGCGCGGACGGTCGGCGTTTACCGGAGTTGGAGACTCTCGACTTCGATGACGATGTCTTTGCCGCCGGGCGTATTTTTGGCGGCGCCGTAAACCACGACGGCATGCTCGGCGTATTTTTCAATCTGCTCGGTGAGGAGCAGTTTGCTCACGTCGAGGTAGGCGTAGCGCTGGCCGGCGTCGTCGTTGAGCGCCCAGTCGTAGGGACGGCGGGGCGTGAGTGCGCGGCGGGTGGAGACGAACTTCCCGGCGAACTGGCGGGGCAGCGAGGCGGCGTTGGCGTCGCCCAGTCCGACGACGGGCGCGGCGTGGCCGGTGGTCGTGGTGCCATAGGCGATCGGGGCGACGGGGGCCGGCGCGAGCGGCGCGGCGGCGTGGACATTGGCGGCGGGAGCGAGGGGCGGATTCGCGCCGCCGAGAGCGACGGGAACGAGAATGTAGCCAGTGAGCTTTTTCTCCAGGCTCACCTGAGTCCATTTGCCATGGAGACCGGTGAGCGTGGTCTTGTCACCTGGGGCAATGACGGTGAGCACGCCGGCTTCGGTTTTGGGCGCGAGATAGAGCGAGGCGCCGGGTTTTACGTCGAGGCTTTTGGCGAGGTCCTTGTTTTGCACGTAGCCCTCAAAGGGGCCGGGCAATTCGACCGCCATCCAGCCGGCGGGCGAGGGGGCGGCGACGGACGCGGTGGGCTCCGTGCCGGCCTTGAGATAGCTGACGACGGGCGCGGCGGCATCGGGGCGAGTGTGCACGGCGGCGGTCTCGGTGAGCGGAGCTGCGCCGAGGGGGGCGGTGCTCGCGAGGGCGGAGAACAGGAGAAAAAATTTAGTCTTCATCGATGGAATCGGCGGCGGCGTGGGCGACGGGTTTGGCGGGTTGGGTGCTGGCTTGAAACGTGGCGTGAGGCGTGCTCGGCGCGTGGAAAAGCTTGGCGATGTCTTTTGTGGAAAGTTGTTTCCCGGCGCGCAACGGGATTCCCTTCAGTTGAAACGCGCCGATTTGGTAGCGCTTCAGTCGCTTCACATCGTAGCCGAGCGTGGTGAAGAGCTGGCGGATTTCGCGCTTCTTGCCGTGGTGCATGTGGACATCGAGGCTCTCGGCCGCGCCCGACACGCTGGGGTTGATGAGGGCGGCGCGCTCGACCTTGAGGCGCTCGCCTTCGAACATGATTCCCTTGATGAGTAACGGCAGGCGCTTCGAGGGAAACGCCTGCTTCAGGACCACGTGGTAGCGTTTCACGATCACGTTCGACGGGTGCATCAAGCGATGCGCGAGGTCGCCGTCGGTGGTGAGGATGACGAGGCCTTCGCTGTCCTTGTCGAGCCGGCCGGCACAGAAGAAACGATATTTGGAAAGCTCGCGCGGGAGGATTGAAAAGATCGTCTCGGGGTTGTGCGGATCGTCGTTCGAGCAGACGAGGCCGCGGGGCTTGTGAACGGCGAGCGTGATCAACGCCTGCGGCGCGGCGCGGACGGATTTGCCACTGACGGTGACTTTATCGACGCCGGGCGTGATTTTTTGCCCGAGGGTGGCGACTTTTCCATTCACCCAAACCTCCTGCTGCACGATCAGGGCCTCGGCCGCGCGGCGCGAACAGACGCCGGACTCAGCGAGAAATTTTTGGAGACGGACGGGTTCGGCGCTCATGGAAATGCGACTACGCGAGAAATCTCCCGGCGCTGCAAGCCCGCGCGCGGCCGGAAAGCGGCTTGCCAGTATGGAGGGCGTTTTGCTTCCTCTTTTTTTAACCATGTCCACTCCCGCCGACGCATCCGCCTACACGAAGGACAACCCGTTTCCGGCCAAGCTGACCGAAAATCGCCAGCTCAACAAACCCGGTTCCGCGAAGGAAACGCGACACTTCGTCGTGAGCCTCGCGGGCAGCGGGCTGCACTACAAGGCGGGCGATTCGCTCGGGGTTTTCCCCACGAATCCGCCGGAGACGGTGGCGGAAGTTCTCGAACGGTTGGGCGCGAAAGGCGATGAGCCGGTTTCACCGGCGATGCTGAAACTGCCGGCGCCGATCACGCTTCGCGAAGCGCTCACGGCGCGGCTCACGCTGGCGAGTCCGACACGGAAAATTGTCGAGACAATGGCGGCCAAGGCCGCGAGCGATGCCGAGAAAGCAAAGCTCACCGGCCTGCTCGTTCCCGAGTCGAAGGAAGTGCTCACGGCGTTTCTCGACGAACGGGAATACGCCGATCTCCTCGCGGAGTTTCCGAGCGCAAAGCTCACGCCCCAGGAGTTTGTCGATCACCTGCGCAAACTGATGCCGCGGCTCTACTCGATCGCGTCGTCACCCAAAGTTTCGCCGAGCGATATTCACCTCACGGTCGCCGTCGTGCGCTATACGACGAATAACCGCGAGCGCGTGGGCGTGTGCTCGACCTTTCTCGCCGACCGCGCGCTCATCGGCTCGACGCCGACGCCGGTCTTCGTCTCGCACTCGCATTTCGGGCCGCCCGAGGATGGCGCGAAGGACTGCATCATGATCGGGCCGGGCACGGGCATCGCACCGTTCCGGGCGTTTTTGCAGGATCGCGTCGCGTCGGGTGCGACCGGCCGCAACTGGATTTTCTTCGGCGATCAGAAACGCGCGACCGATTTTCTCTACGAGGAAGAGTGGGCGCAGTATCTGGAGCAGGGCCATCTCACGCGGCTCGATACGGCATTTTCACGCGACCAGATTTTGAAAATCTACGTGCAAGACCGGATGCGTGAAAACGCCGCCGAGCTGTGGCAATGGCTGCAAGGCGGCGCGTATTTCTTCGTCTGCGGCGACGCCAAGCGCATGGCGAAAGACGTCGATCAGGCGCTCCACGACATCATCGCCGACCAAGGCAAAATGACACCCGCCGCCGCCGTGGACTACGTGAAGCAGCTCAAGAAAGACAAACGCTACCAGCGCGACGTGTATTGAGCCTGCGGGAATTTCGGGCTGGCCGTCTTGTGCCCGAGTCCATTTCCCTCCGCATTCTCTAACCCACCATGACGTTCACCAATCGCACTGCACTTGTTACCGGCGCCGGTCGTGGCATCGGTAAAGCCATCGCTGAGACGCTCGCCAAAAACGGCGTCACGGTCATCTGTGTTTCCAAGTCCGCCGATTCCTGCGGCGCGACGGCCGCCGCCATCGTGGCAGCTGGCGGCAAAGCCAAGGCCCTCGCCGTCGACGTGGCTGACGGCGCGGCGGTCGCGAAAGCGGCGGAGGAGTTGCTGAAAGAATTTCCGTT
>JANYBX010000413.1 GCA_025360615.1 Opitutia bacterium | reverse complement strand
GCACCGGCGGCTCGACGGCATGCCCGAGCGCCTCCGCGATCGTGAGCCCCGCCGAGGATTTGTTTCCTCCCGTCGCGAGGAGCAAGCGGTCTGCCGCGACGATTTCGCCCGTGGTGAGTTCGATTATTAGCTTCACCTTCTCTGCCAATGGAGGGCGGGTGCCCCCACCCGCCTCGACGTCGCTCGCGGGGTGAGGGCACCCCGCCTCCAACAACCCCGCGCCGCGGTCCACCATCTCCACCTTCCTCAATCCCACCCCCGTCACCACGCGCACGCCCGCTCGCTCCGCCGCGCGCTGCAAACATTCCACAATCGTCGCCGAGTCATCGGTCACGGGAAACATCCGCCCGTCGCCCTCGGTCTTCAGCTCCACGCCGCGTTCCGCGAACCACGCCACCGTGTCGCGCGGTTGAAACCGTGAAAACGCCCCCAGCAATTCGCGCCCGCCACGCGGATATTTTTTCACCAGCTCGCGCGGCTCGAAGCACGCATGAGTGACGTTGCAACGCCCTCCACCCGACACCCGCACTTTCGCGAGCAGGTGCGCCGTCGCCTCGTAGAGCGTCACGCTGCCGCCGGGACAAACCCCGCCCGCGCCGCCCAACGCCTCCGCGCCCGCGATGGCCGCGAAGTAGCCGGCGGCACCGCCGCCCGCGATCACGATGTTTTTTTCTGCCGGCATCGTCGCACGCTGCGCCGCGCACTCTCCCGCGCCGAGTCGAAAAATAAAAACGCCGCAGGCCAGAGCCTGCGGCGTCGCGCAAAAACATTAGAATCTATCCCGGCTTATTCCTGCTTCGGCTTGTCCATCGGCTTCTCGCCACCGGGTCCACCCGGACCACGACCGCCACCACCGGGGCCGCGCTGGGGCATCGCATCGAACTTCACTTGCTGCTCAGCCGTGAGTAGCGCGCGAATTTCTCTATCGGCTGCGGCGCGGATTTCCTGACCCTTCGTCCGACGATCAGCGTCGTCCTGCGGAATCGCCTGCGCGGCGGCCGTGGATTTCGTTAAGATGGCCGTGACTTTCGTTTTCTGTTCGGCCGTCAGTGTCACAGCCGTGTCGATCTGGGCGAGCCGCTGTTCCGGGCTCATGCGACCGCGACCGCCGCCACCACCTCCTCCTCCACCACCCGGTGGACGGGCCGGGGCAGCTTCTTCAGCCATGCTGATCGCGGGAACAATGGCGAGGCCGAGGGCCAGAGCCATGAGAACGGACTTGGGGGATATTTTCATAGGTGGGGGGGATGGGTTAGAATCGATTCCGAGGACTGATCATCCGGCAAAAAAACCGGTGAAGGGGAGACGCCACTCCGGGCGTTTGGTTGCAAAGTTTCGCCCGAGCACAAAAAAGCCGCCGCGGCTTACCCACCGCGGCGGCGCACCTACCCCTGACAAAATCGGCTTACAACTTGCCCGCCTTCTTGCCTTTGCCGGCCATCCGGCCCTCGGGCTTCATCGCGTCGAACTGCGTTTGCTGCTCGGGCGTGAGGAGCGCACGCACTTGCGCGGGGGAGGCTTTCATCACCTCGGCCATCTTCGCGCGGTCGCCCCTGACGGCTTTCAACGCCCCCATCTGCTCCTGACGGAGGGCGGTGAGTTTTTGCTGCTGCTCGGCGGTGAGATGGAGTTTTTCGGCGAGCAGCTTGTCGCGCTGCACGACTTGATCGCGCAGCCCTTTGGCTCCGCCTTTGCC
Organism: Opitutia bacterium; assembly: GCA_025360615.1. GTDB lineage: Bacteria > Verrucomicrobiota > Verrucomicrobiia > Opitutales > Opitutaceae > Tous-C4FEB. The sequence continues at coordinate 8,660 of JANYBX010000413.1, read as the reverse complement.
GTGCTTGGCCGGAGTCTCGGCCGCGGGAGCCGGTGCGATGGGAACCGTGACGGTGGTGCTCTCCTGCGCGCGACCAAAAGGCGCGGCGGCGAGGAGACCAAGGGCGAGGGTGGAGAGAGCAAACTTAAGGGTGATTTTCATGGGAGTTAATTTCTGAAGGATTGTTTTTTTGAGTGGCGAAAGGCGCCGGTTAAGCGAGGAGACGCCACGCCTCCCGGGCGGTTACGCGAAAATCTTTTCTCCTCTCGCCGTCGCCTTTTTTCGTGCGATCACACCTCGCGGCGCGGAGCTTGCCCGCCGGAAAATTTCCCCGCAGCGTCGCCGGCCATGATCGAAGTCTCGGCCCTCACCAAGCGCTACGGCGATTTCACCGCAGTGCGCGACCTGTCGTTCACCGTGCAACCGGGCGAGGTGCTCGGCCTCGTCGGCCCCAATGGCGCGGGCAAGACCAGCACGCTGCGCTCGCTCGCCGGCATCATCCCCGCGAGCAGCGGTCTGGTGCGCCTCGCCGGCCATGATCTCGCCACCGACCCCGTCGGCGCGAAACGCCATCTCGCGTTTTTCCCCGATGAGCCGCGGCTCTTCGACTACCTCACCGTGCGGCAACACCTCGCCTTCGTCGCCCGCATCTACGGCGTCGCGCAGCACGAGACGATCTCCGAGCCGCTGCTGGTGGAACTCGAAATCGCCGACAAGGCCGACCAGCTCCCCGGCGAACTCTCCCGCGGCATGAAGCAGAAACTCGCCATCGCCTGCGGCCTGCTGCACGGCCCGAAGGTGATGTTTTTCGACGAGCCGCTCACCGGCCTCGATCCCCTCGGCATCCGCCGCATGAAGGACTCGATTCTCCGCCGCGCGCGCGAGGGTGCCGCGATCGTACTGAGCTCGCACCTGCTGCACTTGTTGCAGGAAGTCTGCTCGCACGTGCTCATCTTAAAGAAGGGCGAAAAGATCGCGCACGGCACGCTCACTGATGTTTCCGCGCAGTTCAGCAACGGCGAGGCCAACGTGAGCCTCGAAGAGGTTTTCATCCGCGCCACTGGCGGCTCGGAGAACTAATTCCCGCCTCTTCTCCATGCTCGGCGCCCTGCTCTACCTGCGGCTCACGTCGCTCAAGAATCTCCTGCTCTCGCGCCTGCGCCGGTTGAAGCAGCCGAAGTATCTCGTCGGCGCGATCGTCGGCGCGGCGTATTTTTATTTCGTATTCTTCCGGCGTTTCGGCCGAGCGCTGGCGCGGCCCCACCCCATGCCGCGGGGCCTCGCGCTTCCCGCGCTGCCCAGCTTCGATGTGCTCCCGCTCATCGCCACCGGCGGCGCGCTCCTGCTGCTCATCATCGCCACTTTCACGTGGGCGCTCCCGACCGCCAGACCCGGCCTCGCGTTCACCGAGGCCGAAGTGGCGTTCCTGTTTCCCGCGCCGATCTCCCGGCGGCGGCTCATTCATTTCAAACTGCTCGGCGCCCAAGTCAGCATCCTCATCTCGGCGCTTTTTTTCACGCTCGTCTCGAGCGGCTGGAGCTTTCTCGGCGGTGGCGCGCTGATTCACACCCTCGGCTGGTGGATCATTCTCACCGCGGTTAACCTCCACCTCACGGGCGCCACGCTCACCGTCACGCGGCTGATCGACGGCGGCGTGAGCACCGCGCGGCGGCGCACCGTCGTGTTGGGCATCATCGGCCTCGCCAGCGCGGCGACGGTGTTTTCCAGCTGGAGCAACACCCCGTTTTTCGTCCCCGGCGAGCCCGAGGGGCGGGGGCCGTTCGCGGGGCTCACCGACCTGTGCGGCTATCTCGCGCGGCTGCTCGACGCCGGCCTGTTTCACTGGCTGCTGTTGCCCGGCAAGTGGGTGATGGCGCCGTTTCTTTCGGTCAACGGCACCGCGTTTCTCCACGCGCTCTGGCCCGCCGCGCTGATCCTTGTCGCCCACTATTTTTGGGTTTCGCGCATGGAGGTCTCCTTCGAGGAAGCCTCGGTCGCCACGTCCGAAAAGCGCGCGGCCCGCATCGCGCGGATTCGCGGCGGCGGCGCCTTCAGCGCCGCCAAACCCAAGGCCCGCCGCGAGCCGTTCCGCCTGCCCGCCCTCGGCCGGCCCGAACTGGCGTTTCTCTGGAAAAATCTCCTCTCGACTTATCCCCTGTTTCACTGGCGCACCTGGCTGGTCTGCGCCGCGATCATCCTCGTCGGCGTGCCGTGGATCGTGCGGCACGAGGAGCTGAAAGGTGTCGCCATCGGCATCTGTATCATCTCCGCCGTCGTGGCCGCTTACACCCTGCTGCTCGGCCCGCAGTTTTCCCGGCAGGATCTTCGCAGCGACCTCGGAAATTCCGATATCATCAAAACCTACCCCCTCGCCGGCTGGCAGGTCGTGCTCGGGGAACTCCTCACACCTACCGCCATCCTCGCCGGCATGTTGTGGCTCACGCTGCTCGCCGCCGGCTGCGCGCTGGAGCCCGGCGTGGTGCAGCTCTCGTGGTTCACCCAGGGAGTGCGCGTATTCGCGGGGCTCGGGCTCGCGCTCGTCATCCCGCCGTTGTGCCTCCTCCAACTTCTCGTCCCCAACGCCGCCGCCCTCGTCTTCCCCGCGTGGTTTCACGCCACGCGCCAGCGCACCGGCGGCATCGACGTGATGGGCCAGCGCATCATTTTCGTTTTCGGGCAATTCCTGGTTATCGTGCTCGCGCTCGCGCCCGCCGTCGTCGGCGCCGGCCTGATTATCTTCGCCACGCAATGGCTCGTCGGCCTTTCCGCCGCCGTCGTTTTCGCCACACTGCTCGCGCTCGCCGTGCTCATCGGCGAAATCTGGTGCGGCCTCTGGTGGCTCGGCGGGCGCTTCGAAAAACTCGACCTCGCCACCGAGCTGCGCCCGTAGCGCCCGCACTCGCCTCCGCCCGCGATGAACCTCGCCCGCCTCACCGCCCTCGCGGCCGACACCGTCATCGCCACGCAACGCTCCCTCCCGCCCGAGCTGCGCCCGCTCGCCCTCGCCGTGCCCGTCCATTACCCGGCCCTGCCTGACGACGACGTGCTCGCCGAGGGTTTCACCGACGACATCCTCGGCCTCTTCAGCGGCGATCCCCACGGCAGCGAATTCGCGCACGACCAGCCCGCCCCGCCGCAAATCCTCCTCTACGTCGAGAACCTCTGGGACTACGCCGAAGGCGACGTGAAAATTTTTCGCGAGGAAGCCCGCCTCACCTACCTCCACGAACTCGGCCACTACTTCGGCTGGGACGAGGATGAACTCACCGCCAGAGGCCTCGACTAAGCCCGCGTCTCCGAGCCCGGGAAATCTCCCACGGCAAACCTCCAAGGCCCAAGAAATCTTCCCGCCGGCCTGCCCTCTGTCTCGTGGCCTTTCTTTGGCGTTTGGAACTTTGCCGTTTGCGATTTGTCCCGGCTCCGCCGCGGACTCACTCCGCGCTTTCCAATTCCATCACGCCATGCTTACGTCCCGCCCAATTCAGTCTCCGCACCACGCCATGAAAAAATTCCTGCTCCCGATCCTCGCCGCGCTCTTCAGCGCCAGCGCCGCCCACCTCGGGGCTGCGACGCCCCGCGCCGACCTCGTTTCCCGCGTCGAGTCATGCGAAGCCGTACTTCAGGAGTTTCAGCGCGACCCCCGCCTCGCCGTGCCGGCCAGCGTCCTCGCGAAAGCCAAGGCCATCGTGATCGTCAACCAGTTCAAGGCCGGCTTCATCTTCGGCGTGAAAGAAGGCTATGGCGTCGTCCTCGTGAAAAAATCCTCCGGCAAGTGGAGTCTCCCCGTCCTCATCGGCGCCGGCGAAGCCAGCCTCGGCCTCCAACTCGGCGCCACCTCCATCGAGACGATCTACATCCTCACCGATGACGCCACGCCCCGCCTCCTCTTCAATGAACGCTTCCGCATCGGCGTCGACGCCAAGGCCGTCATCGGCCCCAAGGCCGCCGAAGCCGTGAATCCCGACTACAAAGTCATCGACTCCCCCGTGCTCGTTTACACGCGCTCCGCCGGCGTCTTCGCGGGCGCGACCATCAAGGCCGGCTACATCGCGCGCAACGACGAGGCCAACTTCACCCTCTACCACACCCAGCACACGCTCCCCGAATTGCTCTACAGCGACTGGGTCACGCCCAACGCCGAAGTGCAGCCACTGATGAATCTAATGCAAAAGATCGCGCCCTGAGCTCCAGCCGCGATCAATCGGGCGGGTCTCCGACCCGCCCTTTTTTTGTGCCCCCTTCCCCCGCACACCCAACTCCGATTTCTTCCGCATGAACGCACCGCTGATCTCCGGCTTCCATCACGTTTGCATCAAAACCCGCGACTGGGACCGCACCCGCGCCTTCTACTGCGACACCCTCGGCTTCACGGAAAAAGTCGCTTGGCGCACCGCTCCCAACCGCGCCGCCCTGCTCGACGCCGGCGACGGCAACTACCTCGAAGTCTTTGAGGATCTCGCTTACGCCTCCGCGCCCAACGGTGCCGTCCTCCACTTCGCGCTCCGCACCACGCGCCTCGACGAAGTCGCCGCCCGCGTCCGCGCCACCGGCGCGAAAATCACGATGGAGCCGAAGGACGTCACCATCGCCAACACCGCTTCCGGCCCGCACGCGCTTGCTGGCCCTGTGCCGATCCGCATCTTTTTCTGCGAAGGCCCCAGCGGCGAAGTGATCGAGTTTTTCCAGAACGCGCTGACCTGAGGTAGGGCGGATTATCCCTAATCCGCCGGTTACGCTCAGCCATCCGGTGAACTGAGCCGGAACGGCGGGTTAAGGATAACCCGCCCTACCCTCGCGCCACCCGCAGCTCCGCCACCAACGCCGCGAGCGCCGCCTCCGCCACGCGCCCCTGCGCCTCCACGCGCGTCGCCCCGGGAAATTCCACGCGCCCCGTCTTGACGCTAAACGTTCCATCCTCCCCGCGCCGCGCCACCGCCCACCACGCCATCGGTGCCGCCACGCCCAGCGCCGCATTCGCCTCCGCATACCCCGTCGTCGCCACGCCCCAGTCCGCGCCACACAATGCGCACACCCCGCGCGCCATCTGCTCCGCTACCTCGGCGGAGACGCAGTTCACCCGCTCCGCCGCCGCCCGCTCCACGCCGAGCAACTTCACCTTTTGCTCCAGTGAGTAAGCCGTCACGCCGCCCAGAAAAAATTCCGACGCACCCGCCCCGCTCGCCACCCGCGCCTGCACGTGCCCCGCCGTCACGCTCTCCGCCACCGCCAGCGTCCACCGCGGCGCGCGCAGCATGAGATCCTTCAGCTCATTCATCGCGATCGCGCCCCCTTTCCCTCACACCGCGATCTCCAGCCCCACCGGGCAATGATCGCTGCCCATCACCTCGGGCGAGATCCACGCGCGCTTCAGCGCCGGCCGCAGTTTCTCCGAAGCCACGAAATAATCCACGCGCCACCCGATATTCCGCGCCCGGCAGTTCATCATCTGGCTCCACCACGAATAGTGTCCGGGCCCTTTCTCGAACTCGCGAAACGTGTCCACATACCCCTTCGCCAGCAGCGTCGAAAAATTCGCCCGCTCCTCGTCCGTGAAGCCCGCGTTGCGGCGGTTCGTCTTCGGGTTCGTCAGGTCGATCTCCGTGTGCGCCACATTCAAATCGCCGCAAAAAATCACCGGCTTCTTTTTCTCCAGCTTCCGTAAAAACGCCAGGAACGCCGGGTCCCACTCCTTCGTGCGATACTCCAGCCGCGTGAGCCCGCGCTGCGAATTCGGCTGGTAAACGTTCACGAGAAAAAAATCCGCAAATTCCGCCGTGATCACCCGGCCCTCGTCGTCATGCCCCGCCATGCCGATGCCGCAGGTCACGTTTTTCGGCGCGACCCGGGTAAAAATCACCGTCCCGGAATAACCCTTCTTCACCGCCGAATACCAATGCGGCGTGTAGCCCGTCACCCACGCCACGTGTTGCACATCGCCGGGATGCGCCTTCGTTTCCTGCAGGCAAATCACGTCGGCATCGACCTTCGCCATGTAGTCCAAAAATCCTTTTTTCAGCGCCGCGCGCACGCCGTTCACATTCCACGAAACAAGTTTCATCGCGTCGTTCAACGCCCCCGCCCGCACCGCCGCAAACCGATTCGTCTCCCGCCCCCGTCTTTCCCCCTTTCGCCCCGATTATTTCCACTCACGCTCGCCTCACCATGAAACTCCTCCGCGCCATCACGCCCGCCCTCGCCCTCGCCGCCGCCGCCCTCCCCGCCCGCGCCCAGTCCGCCGCCGATCTGAAAGGACCCGCTCCCGTCTCCGTCTCCGCCGCCAACTATCGCGACACCCCTCCCGAAAAACTCCTCCAGCTCGCCAACGAAAAAAACGCCCTCAACCCCGCCGCGCGCGAACTCACCCCGCTCTCGACACCCCGCCACTTCATTTTTCTCCCCGGCGAAATCTTCGAGACCGACCTCACCTACGAGGAGGTCTGCCTCCGCCTCACCCCCGTGCTCGCGCGGAAGAATTATCTTAACGGCGCCGACGCGCAGGGCCTCATCCATGAACCCGCCAAAGTGACCCTCGTGCTCCGCCTCAGCTTCGGCGAACGCCCCTGGCGCCTCCCCACCGTCCGCACCGAGCAACTCGCCTGGAAAGACGGTCTCCAACCCCGCTCCCGCGATCCCCGCGGCCTCACCAACCTCGGCGCCGACAACGTCTTCGAAAATCGCGCCGGCGGCGACGACAACGCCCTCGCCGCCGCCGCGCAAAACGCCTCCGCCGGCAGCAAAGTCTGGGGCGGTGGCGGTGGTGGCGGCGCCCCCGCTGGCAGCGCGCCCGGCGCCCCCGGCAGCGTCTATAATTCCGCCTCCGGCGGTGCCGTCGCCGAATACGACGGCACCCGCAATTTCAACCTCATCGTCGTCGACGCCTTCGACTACGCCGAACTCAAAGCCAAGGGCCGCTCTGCCACGCGCCTCTGGACCACCTTCGTCGCCGCTCCGCGCCAGCCCGGCCAAAAATTCTCCGACGCCCTCTCGCTCCTCCTCCGCGCCGCTACGCCCTACTTCGGCGAGACCACCTCCGGGATGCAGGTCTTCAACGACGCCCGCGCCGAAGTGAAAATCGGCGAAGCCGTCGAAGTTCCCGCCGCGCCCGCCGAGAAAAAATAAAAGCCGGGCCCGCTTTCGAACCCTGTGCGGGGGGCTTTACGCCCCGACTGCTCCGCGTCCTCCCGCACGTTCCGGTTGCCAACCCCTCCGCCGACTCCGACGCTTTTCGCCGCCCGCTCATGTCCGTCTTCACTCACCTTCCCCTCGGCCAGACCATCCCGGCCAGTCCCCACGCCGTCTCGTGCAGCCTGCCCACCATGCGCGCCGTCTGCGGCTACGAGGAAAAAGATCCCGCCATCACGCAGCACCTCACCTCCGGCTATCCGCGCTTCGTCGTCCACCCCTACGCGCGCCAGCTCGCCGCGTATTTCATCTCAACCACGCCCGCGCTCGCCGGCCGCACGCTCTGGCTCACGTCGTCCGCCGCCATGACCGCGCGCCTCGTCGACCACCTTAACCTCAAGCTCGCGGCCTCCGCCCAAAGCCAACCCTTCGCCTCCGCCGGCCTCCACGGCGTCAGCCATCCGGAATCCCCGGACACGTTTTCACGAGCCAAGGTTTTCCTCCAACACCTCGGCGGCTTCCTCTCCTCCCGCGAAGCCGAGGACCACCTCGTGCGCCTCGGCCTCCTCGCGGCTGCGCATCCCGAGGAAACATTCCCCGGCGATGCCGCCGCCGAAATCCGCCGCCACCTCCGCCGCGCTCTCGCGGGCACGACCGACGCCGATCTTCTTCTCGCCCGTTCCGGGATGAATGCCGTCGATGCGGCGTTTCGCGCCGTCTCCGCCCTCCAATCCCCCCGCGGCCGCACCGTCTGGATTCAACTCGGCTGGCTCTACCTCGACACCATCGAGATCCTGAAAAAATTCACCGCCGCCCCCGCCGACTACGTCTACGTGCGCGACGTCTTCGACCGCGAAGGCCTCGAACGCATCTTCCTCAAGCACGGCCACCGCATCGCGGGCGTCGTCACGGAAATCCCCACCAACCCCCTCATCCAGACGCCTGATGTCGCCGCGCTTGCCGCCCTCTGCCGCCAGCACGGAGCCCGCCTGATTCTCGATCCCACCATCGCCTCCGTCTTCAACCTCGACGTTCTCCCGCACGCCGACCTCATCACGTCCAGCCTCACCAAATACGCCGCCAGCGAAGGCGACGTGCTCGCCGGCTTCGTCGCCATCAACCCCGCCGGCCCCGACGCCGCCGCGCTGCGCGAACGCGTCGCCGCTAATCTGGAGCCCGTTTATCCCCGCGACCTCGCCCGCCTCGCCGCGCAAATCGGCCGCGTCGACGCCGTCCTCGCCCGCATCCACGCGAGCACCGCTCAAGTCGCCGCGTTTCTGGAAAACCACCCCGCGATCAAAGACGTGTTCTGGGCGCTGCATCCCGCCTCGCGTGACAGCTACCTCCGGCTCGCCCGCGCGTCCGACGCCACCGGTGGCATGATCACCTTCACGCTCCGCGGTCCCGGCGCGTTGACGGCCTTCTACGATAAGCTCCGCCTCCCGAAAGGCCCGAGCTTCGGCATGAAGACCACGCTCATCTGCCCCTTCATGTATCTCGCGCACTACGACCTCGTGACGACGCCGGCCGGCCTCGCCGAGCTAGCCGCGAGCAAACTC
>JANYBX010000379.1 GCA_025360615.1 Opitutia bacterium | reverse complement strand
CCCGGCCACAAGGACTTTTCCGAGGACACCTACCGCGTCCTCACCGCCGTCGACGCCGCCCTCATGGTCATCGACGCCGCGAAAGGCGTGGAGACGCAGACGCGCAAACTCTTCGAAGTCTGCCGCCGCCGTGGCGTCCCGATTTTCACGTTCATGAACAAGTGCGATCGGCCCACGCGCAGCCCGATCGACTTGCTCGACGAACTCGAAAACGTCCTCGGCCTCCAGTCCTCGCCGGTCATCTGGCCGCTCGGCAACGGCCCGCAATTCCGCGGCGTCTTCGACCGCCGCACCCGCGACGTGCATCTCTTCGAACGCGTCCCCGGTGGCAAATTCCAAGCGCCCGTGAGCGTGACTTCGCTCGAAGATCCCATCGTCCGCACGAAGATGGACGACGACACCTACCGCGACGTCACCGACCAACTCGCGATGCTCGACGGCGCCGGCCACCCCTTCGACCTCAAGGCCGTGCAAGCCGGCCAGCAGACCCCCGTCTACTTCGGCAGCGCCGTGAATAATTTCGGCATCCAGCTCCTCCTCGACGGTTTTCTCAAAGACTCCGTCCCGCCCGCCCCGCGCAAATCTGTCAGCATCGCCGTCCCCGGTTTACCGCAGCCCACCGTCGCGCGCGAAGTGCCTGTGACCGATCCGAAATTCTCCGGCTTCATCTTCAAGATCCAAGCCAACATGGACGCGAAGCACCGCGACCGCATCGCGTTTCTCCGCGTGTGCTCGGGCAAATTTGATCGCGACATGCAGGTCTTTCACCAGCGCACCGGCAAACAAGTCCGCCTCTCCTCCTCACACAAACTCTTCGGCCGCGAACGCGAGACTGTCGACGAAGCCTGGCCCGGCGACGTCATCGGCCTCGTCGGCCACAGCGAGTTCGGTATCGGGGACACCCTCACGACGGACCGCACTGTCACCTACGACGAGATCCCGCGTTTCCCCTCGGAAGTGTTCACCTACATTTCCAATCCGAACACCGGCGAAGCCAAAAAATACCGCGCCGGCCTCGAGCAACTCCTGCAGGAAGGCGTCGTCCAATCCTTCAACGCGAAAAACGCCCCGCCCGGCGCGACGTTGCTCGCCGCCGTCGGCCCACTGCAATTCGAAGTCGTCCAATGGCGCCTCCAAAGCGAATACAACGCCGAGTCCCGCCTCACCCCCACGCCGTGGACGGTGCTCCGCTGGCTGGAACTCCCCGCCGATTTCGTGGCAGCGCCCGGCAAAAGCTTCGACTACTCCCGCCTGATCGTCGCGACCGGAGTGAGTTTCGGCACCGACAAATTCGACCACCCCATCGCCCTTTTCCCAAACGACTGGACGATGCGCTACTTCGTCGAAAAAAACCCCGAGCTAAAACTGCACGAGCTGCCGCTCGAGCAGACCAAGAGTGTGTCATAAGGTAGAAATACATTGCCGTCATTCTCGCACTGCCAAGCGTCGGGCGATGAGGCTCTGTTACTTCAAAAAAACGTGGCGAATCGTCTTCGTCGTTCTAACGATGCTGGCAATCGCCGACGGGGCGAACGCCCAGATCACGTCGCCAACGACGGCTACTGGCACATATGGCCAACCTTTCAGTTACCAGATGACCTTCGCGACAACTCCCAGTGGCTTCGCCGCCGAGTATGGGCCAAGCGGATTCACTTTCTTAGATAACACGAATTACCCGCTTCCCACTTTCAACATCGCCACCGGTCTGATTTCAGGCACACCCAACCAGGTCGGCACGTTTCTCGTCACACTCTCCGCCGGAGTCGTCAACCTGACCACGTTAACGCGGGTGTTCGAATACAAGACGCTTACCATCACCATCCAACCCGCTACCGCGACCGTCTCGCTCAATAATCTCGCTCAACCCTACTCCGGCTCGCCCAAGTCGGTCGTTGTCGCAACTAGCCCGTCCGGACTTTCCAACTCGATCACCTACGCTGGTTCGACCACGCCGCCAACCAACGCCGGCTCCTATGCGGTGGTCGCCACCATCGCCAGCACCAACTATGCGGGCACGGCTAGTGGAACGCTGGTCATCGCGAAAGCGGACCAAACCATTTCCTTCGCCTCCGTCGGTCGCGTGCCGCCGGGCGGTATGGCCGGTCTCACCGCGAGCGCAAGTTCAGGGCTGGGCGCTTCCTTCAGCGTCATCAGCGGCAATGCCTCCGTCAGTGGCTCAACCGTCTCCTTCAACGACACCAACCCCGTCGTGCTTCGCGCGACACAGGCCGGCAACGGCAACTATAATTCCGCGTTCGCCGATCAAACGGTCACACCCGGCAAACTCGACCAAAGCCTCACGTTCTCTCCCGTCGGCACGATCACGAAGGGAACGCCTACGACACTCTCCGCCACGGCCAGCTCGGCCCTTTCGGTTTCATTCTCCCTCGTCAGCGGCAACGCCACGCTCAGCGGCTCCACGCTCACGCTCAACGACCTCAATCCGGTCGTGGTTCGCGCCACGCAAGCAGGTGACTCCAGCTACAACACCACTTCCGTCGACCAGACGATTACCGCCTCCGTTTTCGCTCAAACCATCGCTTTTAACGCCCTCATCACGAAGAAGAATACCGACGCTCCGTTCGCTCTTACTGCCAGCAGCACCTCGAACCTCCCCATCACTTTCACCCTCGTGAGCGGTCCAGCCACAATCAGCGGAAACACCGTCACGCTCAACGGCGCGCCCGGAACCGTTGTCGTCCGCGCGTCGCAGGCGGGAAACAATAGTTATCTCGCCGCGTCCGACGTCACCCAGAGTTTTTCCGTCCAAGCCATCGCTCCGCTCGTCTATTTCGGCACGATCGGCGCCGACGGCAAAGGCGGCGATTTCGCGATCTACTATTCTGCCGACACTCGCAAAGGCACGCTCGTCGGCTTCGCCTACAACTCAGCCGAAGGCTTCGTGGTCGATTTCACTCTCGATGCCAACAGCCAGTTCGTCGTCACAAGCAGCACGCTTGCGGCGGCCACTCCCGAACCCATCGCAAAACTTGCCGACAGTTCCCCAACCGCTTCGACGCTCACTGCCCAAGCCGTCGCCGCTCCGCGCACTTTCCGCGGCCAGATTGACGGAGCCGTGTTCACGGGTTCCATCGACGGACTCGGTCTCGCGCTCAACGCCACCTTGGTTTCACCCGTCGGCTCCACCGCTTCTCTCGCCGGTCTCTACCGCGCCAGCGCGCTCGATGCCGCTTCCGGTTCGACGAGCGTCATCGTCGCCGCCACGGGTCAAACTTTCGCCCTGACAACATCGCCCGACTTAGTGAGCGGCGCACTCGGAACGATCTCTTCCGCCGGCGCATTCACCGTCCAAGCATCCCCGACGACGATGGTCTCAGGCTCGGTCAACCCGGCTAACTCGTCCGTCTCCGGTTCAGTCCAACGCACCGGCGGCTCCACGACGAGTTTCGCCGGCGTCTCATCCACTGTCGTCGCGATCCAACGCATCGTGAATCTCTCGCTGCGCGGCAGCTCAAGCCAGGGAGCGGATATTCTCATCTCCGGCTTCGTCATCACCGGCACGACACCCAAGCCCGTTCTTCTCCGCGCCGTCGGTCCCGGCCTCACACCCTTCGGTGTCGCTGGCGCACTGCCCAATCCGCGACTGCGCCTGTTTCGCGGCTCCGACATGATCGCCGAAAACGACGATTGGGGTGCCATCGTCAGTATCTCCGAACTCACCGGCGCCACCACGCGCACGGGCGCGTTCCCCCTCACATCGGGCAGCAAAGACGCCGCGCTCTACGTCACCCTCGATCCCGGCAGTTACACGATGCAAGTCTTCGATCCCGCCGGTTCCGGCGTCGCGTTGACCGAGGTTTACGACGCGAGTCCTACCGCCGGCACCGATCCCCAGCGGCTCATCAATCTCTCGGCGCGGGGACGCGTCGGCACTGGGGACGCTCTTCTCATCGGCGGATTCGTCGTAACGGGTAATTCTCCCAAACGCCTGCTTGTGCGCGGTGTCGGCGGCGGGCTCACCGCCTTCGGTGTGGCCGGCGCTCTCCCCAATCCCCTGCTGCGAATCTATCGCGGGCAGAACGTCGCGGTTGAAAACGACGATTGGGACAGCACCGCTGCCGGCACACAACAGGTCACAGACGCGTCCACCCGCGCTGGTGCGTTCCCTCTCACCGCCGGCAGCAAGGACGCCGCCGTGGTGACTACGCTCGTGCCCGGCGCCTACACCGTGATCCTCTCCGGCGTCGGAACCGCGTCCGGAGTCGCGTTGCTCGAAATCTACGAGTTGCCGGATTGATAACCAGCCCGCGGCCGTGCTCCCCGCCGCACCAGATTCAGGAAAGTGCCGTTGATTTGTTTCGAATCACGGTCGTAGGTTTACCGCCGGGTTACCTCATCGACTGTGCCGCAAAAACACTCTCAACCCCTCGGCCGCCCGCGCGCGGTGCATCGTCACGCCTGGCTCTGGGAGCCGCTTGAGGACGATCCGACTTTTGTCCTCCGCGCCATGTTTGGGACGAAGGCCGTCTATCTCGATGGCAAGCTCGTGCTCTGCTTTTGCGCCGGCGATGAACCGTGGCGTGGCGTCCTCATCTGCACCGACCGCACCCGCCACGATGCCCTCTGCTCCGAGTTCCACGAACTCTGTCCTCATCCGATTTTGCCCAAGTGGCTCTACCTCGCCGAGACTGCCGACACCTTCGAACGCTCCGCCGCCCGCCTCGTCGCCCTTGCCCGCCGCCGCGATCCGCGCCTCGGAGTCGTGCCCAAGGCGAAGAAAAGGAAATCAAACCCCGCTCGCGCCAAACCGTCACGCCATCGCCCGTGAACATCACCCACTTCCCCACCGCCGCCGATTTCCGCCGCTGGTTGGAGCAGAACCACGCCAGCGCCACCGAACACCACGTCGGTTTCTTCAACAAAAAATCCGGCCGTGGCGGACTCACCTACCAAGAGGCCGTCCACGAAGCCCTCTGCTTCGGCTGGATCGACGGCATCGTCCACAAGCTCGACGCCGACAGCTACACGCACCGCTTCACCCCGCGCAAATCCGGCAGTATCTGGAGCAACGTCAACGTCGCCCATGTCGCGCGCCTCACGGCCGCCGGCCGAATGCACCCCGCCGGCCTCGCCGCCTTCGCCGCACGCACCGCGAGGAAAACCGGCATCTATGCCTTTGAGCAAAAACAACCGCCGTCGCTCCCGCCTGTTTTCCGGAAGAAATTCCGCTCCCACAAAAAAGCCTGGGCCTTCTTCACCACCCAAGCGCCGTCGTATCAGCACCGGCTGATCCACAAAATCGTCACTGCGAAACAGGCAGCCACCCGCGAACGCTGGCTCGCCCGCCTCATCACCGCCTCCGCCGCCGGCGAGCGACTTTAACTGAGGACCGAGGAGAAAAACCGTGTTTCACGTGTGCCCACTTCCGCCGGCAACTGCTTCCTTCGCTCACCATATTCCCTCTCTTTCCCGCTTTGCATCCTCCGCGCTCTCCGCGTTTCAATGGCGGAATTCAGGCTGAAAGGTGATCGTTCAGCCGCTATTCCGGCTTTTCCGAATTGTTCTAAAATTCGCGTTGTCTGGCGTCCATTCGCCGTTTCGCACGGCACTTTTCCGTCGATCCCAACGTCCTTTCGCCCCGAATTTTTATCGACCTGAACGGGAGCCTCGCGGTGGGCCAATCGGCAAGAAGGCGTTGCGATGACCGATTGGCGAATCGTCCCAAAAGACCCCGGCGATGGCTATTTTTTGCCGGGAAGCTTGGCGGATGCCACCGGTTCCTCCATCGTCGGCGCGCCGTTTTTCCCCGGCCCTATCTGCACCGGGCGTTTCGAGAAGATTTCGCTCTCGGCCATATCCCGGCCCAGAAAGGGCGTGGCGACGGTGATCAACGGGGGAATCGCCTCGAGCTGCGACAGGCCCTGGGCGTTCACCGTCAGGCGCGCGCGCCACAAAAGTATTTTGTCGGGCTTCGCGAGCGACTCGTAGTCGTAAGCCGAAACGATGACGTAGTAGTTGTTGGACGTGGCTTGGTAAAAAAGAAAATCGTTTTTCGGGCTGCGGTCCGCAAAACGGCGAACGGGATCGGCGACACCGGACATCATGGCCATATCCTGGGCGACGGCGAACGTCACATGCACCCCGCCAACATCGCCGCTGGTGCGTGAACCGGAATTGCCGATGACGATGGATTCTTGGATCGCCTTGGAGAGTTCCGCCGCGAATTTGGCCCCGCCGGCGAGAGCGGCATGATCGAGCACGTTGGCGATCACCTGATTTTCCGAGGCTTCGTCGTGCGCCACGTTAAATGCTCCCCAAGTGTAAACCACGCCGATCGAGGGCGCATGATCGGCGGTCGCGGGCAGATAGTTCTTCGCCGCCAAGGCTCGCCGGATGCTATGGTCCATCTCCTCGGCGGAAAGAGGGCTTTGATCCATCGGTTTGCCGCGCTCCCGATAGCCGGAGGAATGAAACACGCAATAGACCGGGTTTTCCGCCGAGGCGGGCGGGCGTTTTTTGCCGAGATCGGTCACCTCGCTGCCCACGGTGATGTCGAGTTTTAGAGTTTTCCCCGAACTCGATCCCCGGGCGGAGTTCTTTTCATCCGTGGATTCCGCCGATGATCCCACAGGTGCAAACGCGGTCGAAATCACCACCGCAACCGCCAATGGGAAACGCCAAGTATTCATGAGTGGAGGAAAGGTGCGTTGGCCGGGCATGTCATCAAAGAAATCGCTTCGCACGGAGCAAAGCGGCCCCTCCTTCCCCTCCCTTTTCTCTCGCTCCACGCGGGGATGTTTCCTCCTCATTCGTCCAT
>JANYBX010000349.1 GCA_025360615.1 Opitutia bacterium | reverse complement strand
TCGGCCTGCTCAGCCGCTTCGTCGGCATGATCACCGATTCGCGCAGCTTCCTCAGCTATCCGCGCCACGAATATTTCCGGCGGACGCTCTGCAATCTCCTCGGCGCCGACATGGCCCGCGGCGAGATTCCGTCGGACATGGCGCTCGTCGGCGGCATGGTGAAAAACATCTGCTTCGGCAACGCGAAGGGCTACTTCGGCCTCGAGCTTGCGCCGGAGTTTGCGGGGAAGTGAGTTTCAGGCCGCACGGGTGGCGGATTCGAAACCGAGCCTCAGGGCTTCTCCCCGAAAAACGTGCGGATGGCGGTCTTGATGTAGTTTGGGTAGTTCGAGGCCTGATCGAGCACCACCTTGTGCCCATCGGCGGCGATCACCGTGAAGCGATAGATCCGGAGATCGTCGTTCACGTGGTAGAGCCAGGCGGTGCGCGGGTCGTGCGCGTCGATCCCGGTGATTAGGCCGCGCCAAGCCTCGTTTTTGACCGTGGGATTTTCATCTGTGAAAAAAAGCACGGGCGCTTCGTCCGTGATGTCTTCCACCGTGATGCGCCGGGGGGGCGGAACGCCATGGATCGAAAGGGTGAAGCAGAAGTCGGGAGTTTTTGGTGCCGGATTGGGGAGGAACCCGGCGAACTGCACCTCGAAGCCGTCGGCCTCGGCATGGGCGGGACCGTGGCTGGTGAAGTCAACGCGGACGCGTTCGCGGCCGCCGTTCACGGGCACGAGCATGGTGGTGCCACGCGTGCCGCAGCCCGCGAACAACAGCGAGAAAACGGCCAGGCTCGAAAGGAAGCCGAAAAATGGGGTGCGGGGGGATGGGGACATGAGAAAAGAGGCGGGCACTCGTGCGTGAAGGAGGCGGAAGCAGAGCGCGCGCCGTGCGGCGGTGCCATTAAAATCGCCGAGAACGCCGCGCCTGCGACGCGCGCGGACTTTCGTCCTTGCTCGCGGGCCCCGGCGTTTTTCACATCGCCCGTGATGACTCCGCAACGAGCCGGCCGTTCTCCGGGCCTGACGAGACAAGGCTTCGCGTGAGCGCGGGCGGACAACGGAGGAGCGCGGCGGCCCGGCAGAAAAAGAAACGCGAGCAAGCCTCCGCTTCACCGGCGGCGCGACCGGACGCGCCGCCCATCGCGCGAGCGGAGCTGTGGCTGCTCCTCGTGTTTTTGCTTCCCAATCTGGGCACGCTCACGGGCTCCTTCCTCTATGACGACCTGCCCCTCATCGTGCAGAACTCGCGCCTCCACACGCTCTCGCGGTTGGGCGAGCTTTGGACCCACGGCTACTGGCCCGACCGTCCCGGCCTCACGCTCTATCGCCCGGTCACCCAGACGATCTGGAGTTTTATTTGGAACCTCGGCGGCGGGCGGGCGTGGCCGTTTCATGCGTTTAACCTCGCGTGCGGCGCGACCGTGGTGGTGCTCGTTTATCGACTGCTTTTCGAGCTGACGATGGCATCGCGGCTGGCATTCGTGGCCGCGCTCCTGTTTGCGGTGCTTCCGATTCACACGGAGGTGGTCGCAGCCATCGTGGGTGGCAATGAACTCCTCGCGGCGGGCTTCGGTCTTGCCGCCCTGCTGTGTTATTGCCGCGGCGCGAGCATCGCGGCACTGGGCCTGTTCGCGCTCGCCGTGTTTTCCAAGGAAAGTGCGGCCTCGGTCGCGGGGCTCGCGCTGCTGCTGCCGTTTTTCGACTCGAGCTCGCGGCCCAATCTCCCGCGACTCGCGCTGCATGCGGGCATGGCGGGCGTGTTGGTCGGTCTCGCGCTCTGGCTCCGCACGGCGGTGGCCGAGGGGCCGGTGTTCATTCCGCCCATCGACAACGCGATGTCGCTCGTGGCCGCGCCGCAGCGCATCCTGACCGCCCTCTGGGTGCAGGTGATTTACCTCGGGAAATCGCTCTGTCCGCTCACGCTCTCCGCGGACTATTCGTATAACCAGATCCGGCTCGTGATGGCGCTCGCCGATCCGCGCGCGTGGGCCGGCCTCGTCTTGTGGGCGCTCACGCTGTGGGCGTTTCTTTACCGACCGGCGATGCGTCTTGGCCTCGCTTTCTGGGTCGTGGCGTTTTTGCCCGCCGCCAATGTCCTCATGCCCATCGGCACCGCGATGGGCGAGCGCCTCGCCTACTTGCCGAGCGTGGGCTTGGTGCTGCTCATGGCGCAGGCCGTGAGGCGGCTGCCGCGCAGGGAAATTCTCCTCGCGGTCGTCGTGGCGGTTTTTGCCGCGCGGTCATTTCAGCGGAATCGCGACTGGCACGACGCCGACGCGTTTTATCCCAAGCTCGCCGAGACGTCGCCCGATAGCGCCAAGGTTCACTACTTCCTTGGCTGCTACCGGGCTGCCCGCGACGACTATCCCGGCGCGCTGGTCGCCTACGACCGTGCCATCCAAATTTTCCCCGCTTATCCGGAGGCCCTGAACAACCGTGGCGGCGCCTTGGTGAAACTCGGCCGGTGGGAAGACGCCAAGGCGAGCTACCGCGAATGCCTGCGCTTCGATCCAAATCACGCCGGTGCCGCCGCGAGCCTGCAAGCGCTTGAGGCTGGAATTCTGTTTGTCCCGCAAAAGCCGGAGATTTGAGCAGTGTGTCCGGAGGCGCTCACGGCTTGGCCGAATTTCCAAGCAACCGAGCGGCCTGCGCGGCAGCAGCCCCCAGGATTTGCATACGGAAATCCTCCGCTTGATTCCTCAAAAATACGATCGCGGTGTTATTCGCAATGCGCTCGGCATCTGATTTCCCGGCAGGCAATGCGTTCGCCTCTGCCAGACGCGCCAGGATGCGCTGATACGTCGTCAGCAACGCCTTGATTTTCTCGTCACCTTGTCTGGCTAACTCGTAGGCGAGTTCGAGGCCTTTCAAATTCCGAATGCGCGCCTTCGCATCCTCGGGTCCCGCGTCTTTGACGACGGAGCCCTGAAGGCGCAGGTCTTTCCGGAGATGGTTTTTCTCCAAAGTTAAAACCCCCGTTTGTGGGTCGAACGCGACCGCTGTAAAACCGACAAAACTCTCACCGAGAGAAATCCATTCGTTTGTTTTCTCCTCTTCAGAAAAAAGTGAAAAACGGGGCTGATCACGCGCGACGGTGATGCCGTTGAAGACGCTCTCGCCACGTGCCGAGAGCGCGACTGAACCGATCACGATGAGGGTGAAGAGTCGGAGCATCGAAGCCGCCACGCTGAGCTTTTTTACCTGCGCCGAGCAACGCCTTTCGTTTCCCTTCGGGTGGATCGCGGCTTGTGCTCGACGCGGAGCGCGCTTCCCGAACAGCAGAAAGCCCAGCTCGGCACTCCGCAGAATCCGTGAGGATTCTGTGGGGAAACGCCAAGCTGGGCTTCGGTTTCAGAATGGTGGAGGTGGCGGGAGTTGAACCCG
>JANYBX010000275.1 GCA_025360615.1 Opitutia bacterium | reverse complement strand
GGTCGCGCTCCCACGCAAGCGAAGGCGCATGCGCGGCCATAGCTTACTGCGCCTGCTTCGCGACTTTGAATTCCGCGGGGCGTTCGCCCTTTGGTAGCGCGAGCAAATCGTAATCCTGAAAACCGGTGATCGTGACCTCGGCGAACTCGCCGACCGGCAGCTCACGCGGCACGTAGATGCGGCCGTCGATGTCGGGCGCATCGGCATCGCCGCGGGCGACGCCGGCTTCCTCGACGAGCACCTTGAGCGTCTGGCCGACGTGGCTCTTGCTCACGGCGGCGGCGATCTCGCGCTGGAGTTTCATCACGCGGTGCCAGCGGGCTTCCTTGGTCTTGGCGGGAACTTGGTTTTCCATTTTCGCCCCGCGCGTGCCCTCCTCCTGCGAGTAGCGAAACACGCCGAGGCGCTCGAACTTGGCCTCGGTGATGAAGGCGCAGAGTTCATCGACGTCGGCCTCGGTCTCGCCGGGAAAGCCGACGATGAAGGTCGTGCGCACCGCGATGCCGGGGATGCCGGCGCGGATGCGGCGGATGAGATCGCGGATATAATCGCCGCTCGTCTCGCGCTGCATCGCACCGAGCATGGCGTCGCTGATGTGCTGGAGCGGGATGTCGATGTAGCGGGCGACTTTCGGGCACTCGGCGATGGTTTGGATGAGCTCGTCGCTCCAGTGCGCGGGGTGCGTGTAGAGCAGGCGAATCCAGAAATCTCCCTCGATGGCGTTGAGCTGGCGGAGCAGGGTGGTGAGCGCCGTCCCACGCGAGGAATCGACGGGCGTGCGCGGATTCGGGCGCTGTTCCCACGTGTCCATGCCGAAGAAAGTCGTGTCCTGGGAAATCAGATTCAGCTCCTTCACGCCTTCCTTGACGAGCTGGCGCGCCTCGGCGACGACGCTCTCGACGGTGCGGCTGCGGTGGCGGCCGCGAATCTGCGGGATGATGCAGAACGTGCAGGGGTGGTTGCAGCCCTCGGCGATCTTGACGTAGGCAAAATGTTTCGGCGTGAGGCGGAAACGCGGCGTGTTGTAGTCGGGGATGTAGGTGGAGCGGCCGGTGACGAAATTTTCCGGCACGTGCGCGGCGGCGCGCTCCTTGGCGTAGAGCGCCTCGATGATCGGGGCGACTTTGGTGACTTGATCGAGACCGATAAACGCATCGACCTCGTCGTTGAGCGAGGAGGAGAGATCCTTGGAAAAACGCTGCGCCATGCAGCCGGCGACGATGAGTTTTTGCTCCTTGCGGCGCTTCGTCATGCCGCGGTTCTGATGCACTTCCAAGATGTGGCCGATGGATTCCTCCTTCGAGGAATCGATGAACGAGCAGGTGTTGACGATGACGACGTCGGCCTTTTCCGCCTCGGGGATGACGACCATGCCGGCTTGGTGGAGGTGGCCGACCATGATCTCGGAGTCGACGAGGTTCTTGGCGCAACCAAGGGAGATGAGGCTGACTTTAATCATGGGAACGGCGACGGCGGGAAATGGGCGGGGGCGGGAAACCTCACGAACAAAAAACCGCGGCGCGGGCCGCGGTTTCATCGGAGCTAACGGGCGCCGGCGGGGCGCTTACTTTTTCGCGGCGGCCTTGGCGGTCGTCTTGGCGAGGATCTTCTTGCGCTTATTGTAGGCGGCGCGGCGTTTGCGTTTGATGTGCTTGTTCAGTTGTTGGCCCATGGATGTTGGTTGGTGAAAGATTTTTGTTTCAGAGCGCCGCAGCCTAGTCAAGCGCCGGGCCGGTCGGACTTCGGCGGACGTGATCGCCGGTGCAAAGGGAAACGCGCGAGCACGGATAACGCCGCCCTCCATGGGGGCGGCCTAGGGCAACTCGTAGATTTCGATGATGGCTTCGCCGGTGCCGCCATCCGCGCCGCTGACCTGGACGGTGTAGCCGCCGGCAGTGAGGTTGACGACGAGGGCGGCATCCTTGCTGCCGGGCAGGAGGGCAAACGCGCCGACATTGGTAAACGTCTGCGCTAGGGAGGGAGACCACGTATCGTTCTCACCGATTTTGGCTGAGCTGGAATTGTAGAGTTGGAGCTTTGGATCGACGAGGACGTTGGGCACACCGAATGGAGCGAGGCTCGGGCCGACTGCGCGGATGAGGAGGTTTTTGCTGCCGCTACCCTCAATGGTGAAACCGGCGATCAAAATATCGTCGCCGGTGCCGACGCGGTTGCGGGCGGAGACATTCGTAAGTCGGGGCGAGGAGCCGGATCCGGCATCGTAGGCTTCGACGATTACACTGCCACCCACGGTGCCGAAAATTTGGGCGGTGCGCCCGCCGTTGACCGAACTGAGGAGCGCGGCGTCGAGGCTAGCGGACGGAAGGGGAAATGCGCCGACACTGGTAAAGGTCGTGGTGAGGGTGGTGGTGCCGCCCCAGTTGTCGTTGGATTCGAGCTGGGTGGTGTCTTGGAAGAGCGCGAGTTTGGGATCGGGCATCGTGCCGGTGACGCCGAACTGGGCGAGGCCGGGACCGATGGCGCGAAGGAGAACGGGCTTGGGCCCGCCCTGCATGGTGAAACCAACGGTCAGGATTTGGTTGGCCGACAGCGTCGTGCGCACGGAGACGTTGGAAAGTCGCGGGACGTTGCTCGTGCTTGGCGTGGGAGTGGGAGTGGGCGT
>JANYBX010000271.1 GCA_025360615.1 Opitutia bacterium | reverse complement strand
GCGCATGGTGCTGCCCGTCGGAATGAAACTCTGGGAGGCGCGCGTGGATCGCGAGGTCGTCACCGCGCGCAGCGACGGCGATCAGACGCTGGTGCCGTTGCCCGCGAAGATGAATCCGAACGAGCCCGTCGAAGTCGCGCTGCGTCTCGGCCAGGCCGCCACTTCGTCCGGTTCGGCGGTGAAACTCGCGGCTCCGAAAATGACGGTGCCCGTGATCATCGATGAGTGGACGCTGCGCGGCGACTCCGAGCGGCTGCTCGTGCCGGGCGGCGGCAACGCGGAGCTGATCGAGCCCGCGCTCACGGAAACCGGCTTCGAGTGGATCACGACGCGCAGCCGCAACGCCGCCGGGATGCTGCTCGCGCTCGTCGCGCTCGGCGCTTTCCTGCTGCGCGGCGGCTCGCGTTGGAAAATGGCGGGCGGCTTCGCGGCCTGCATGCTCGCCGTGGGAATGGCGGGGCTGCTCGCCTTCGAGGCCCTCGACAACCGGCGGGAGAATCTCGCCGAGCTCACCTACGCCGCGACGATGATGCCGACGGGGGAAACCGTTTCGATTCAAGTCGCCAACGTCGCCGCGTGGCGCGCGATGATTTCGTGGTGGGGCGTCGGCGCGGTGGTCGCGGGCCTCGGCGCAGTCGTCGCCGCCCGTCGGCACGCGTCGCGCTTGGCGGCGGCGGCCGGCGTGGTGTTGCTCGGCGGCGGCGTCCTGGCGCAGCGGATCGGCGCGGTCGCATTTTTTGCGGGCGTCGCCGCCGCGGTGTTTCTGTTGTTCATCATTCCGGGGGTTGTTCGCCTGATTCGTGACCGCCGCAAACGCGACGACTCCGCTCCCGAAGCGGGCCCGGACGCTGCTGCCGTCGTATCGGCACTCGCGATCCTGTGCTGCGTGGGCCTCGGCTTCGGCAGCGCGCCCACCGCGCGAGCCGAAGAGAAATCCGCGAAGGCGGCCCAGTCCATCACGCAGACGTGGTCGATTCGGGAAACGCGCGTGTTCGCAGAGCTCGAAATCAATGTGCGCGGCGTGGCAGGCGACAGTTTTCTCCTGCTGAAACCGCTGGCGGTGCTCACGGATTTCAAGGGCGACGGCCTCCGCGTGAGCAAGGTCGAGCACGACAAACAGACCAACTACTACGTCGTGCTCGAGCGCGACGGCACCTTCACCGCGCGGGCGAAATTCGAAATGCCGGCGGCGAATCTCGCCGATGGTCTCCCCCTCCCCACCGGGCCGGCGGCGGTGCAACGCGTCTCGGTCGATCTCGATCAGGCCGGCTGGGAATTTGCGGCTGAGTCCGCCGTCCAAGTCGTGCCGGCTTCCGGGCTCTTGGAAAACCACAGCGGGGCGACGGTCACCCTCGCGCCTGGCGGCGAGGCGCGCATCGAGCTGCGGCCGCGTCAGCGAAACCTCGCGGCCGAGGCGACGCAGTTTTTCGCGGAGGTTTCCAATCTTTATCTCCCCGGTCCCGGCGTGGTGAACGGTTCTGCGCGCATCACGGTGCGGCCCGCGCAGGGCCGCGTTTCCGAACTCGAAATCGAAGTGCCGAAAGGTTTCACCGTCGGCGAAGTCTCTGACGGACCGGTCGGCGCCTGGCGTTTCGATCCGGTGAAACGCCGGCTCCATCTCGCGGTCGAGCCCGCGCAGACGGGCGCGTTTAAGTTCAAATTGGAAATGCAGCTCGGCACGGGAGCGTTGCCGCTCGACCTCGCGCTGGAACCGCTGCGCGTGCTCGGCGCCGCCGGGGAAGTCGGGATGATCGCGATCGGTTTCGGCGGCGACGCGCAGCCGGAGAGCGTGCGTGCCGGCGGGCTCTCGCCGGTGAACGTGGAGGACTTCGACGCGGCGCTCGTCCCGCGCACGAAGGACAATCATGCGATCGCAGTGGTGCAGCAGGTGTGGCGCTACGGACGTGAGGGCGGCCGGGTGGAATTGAAAGTCGCGCCGGTCGCGCCGGAAGTTCGCGTGGCGAGCCGGCAGCTGCTCTCGCTCGACGATGACCGGCTCGTCGTCGCCGTGGACATGAACGTGGCGGTCACGCGCGTGGGATTGTTCAAGCTCAGCTTCGCGCTGCCGGCCGGGCTCGAAGTCGAGGCGTTGAGCGGTGCCGCCTTGAACCACTGGACCGAGGCGACGGAAAACGCGCAGCGCATCATCACGCTGCACTTGAACGGACGCACGATGGGCGAGCAGCGTTTCAACCTCACGCTCGCCGGCGCCGCGCCGCGCGCGCAGGACGCGTGGTCCGTGCCGCATTTTCAACTGCGCGAGGCGACGCGGCAAACCGGCGAACTGCTCCTCGTGCCCGGAAAAGGCATCCGCCTCCGCGCCGTCGACCGGCAGAACGCGACGCA
The DNA here is from genome assembly GCA_025360615.1 of Opitutia bacterium. Lineage (GTDB taxonomy): Bacteria > Verrucomicrobiota > Verrucomicrobiia > Opitutales > Opitutaceae > Tous-C4FEB. The sequence goes on along the minus strand of JANYBX010000271.1, from coordinate 6,632 downwards.
GCTCGATCCGCGCGCTGTCGGCGGTCTTCAACCCGGCACGCTCGCGTTTCGACTCCTGCAGGAAGACTGGGCGCTGCGCGTGGGCATCGAGACGCTCGAAGCGTGGGTGACGACGCAGGCGTTGCAGGAAGTCACGGTGCGCGAAGGCCAGACGCTGATCCGCATCGCGCTGCGCTACCGCGTCGAGAACGCCGCGCTGAAACAGATCCGCATCCGGTTGCCCGGCCTCGCCGAGGATCAGGTGCGCACGGTCCGCGCGACTGGTTCCGCCGTGAGCGACTTCATCAAAGTGGCGGGCGAGGCCGACACGTGGGAGATTCATTTTCAACGCGGAATCGCCGGGGAGACCGATGTAGTCATCGAGTTTCAAGGGGCGGCGGCGCGCGAACAAAACCGCGAAGCTATCACGACCCCCGTCTTCGTCGGCGCACGCCAGGCCACCTTGTTTGTCGCGGTGCGCGCCGGTGGCCGCCTCGAGCTGGATGCGGCCGATCTCCCGCGCGGCTGGCAGCGCGTCGATTGGAGCGCGGTGCCCGCGAATCTCCAAAGCCCGAGCGACCGCAGCGTGCCCGCGCTGTGTTTCCGCGTGGCCGAGCCCGAGCGTGCGCTCGCGGTCGCGGTTCGCCGGCACGAAGTGGCAGAGGCGTTGAAACTGCGCGTGACGCATGGTGAACTCACAACGTTGTTCTCACCCGAAGGCGCGTCGCTGACGGCCGTGGAATTGAAGGTGGATGTGGCCGAGAAAAGCACCCTGCGCGTGCGGCTCCCCGACGGCGCGCGACTGTTCAACACATTCGTCAACGGCGAGAGCGTGTCCGTGGTGCGCGAAGACAACGCCTGCCTTTTCCACGTCTCGCCCAACACCGGCGCCGATCACTCCGCCTTCGTGCGCTTGGTCTACGCGGTGCCCGGCGCGCATCCCGGGAAGATCGCCCTCACCGGGCCGAGCCTCAGCGTGCCGCTGGAAAATGTCTCGTGGCGCGTCGTGCTCCCGCCCGGCTACCGGCTCGAGGATTACGGCGGCGGCCTGCGGCTGAACGAGGATCGCGCGGCGGGCTTCTTCGGCGTCGAGCAGTATCAGGCGCTCGTCGTGTCCACGCACTCGGCCGAGGCGAAAAAAGCCACGGCGCTCTTCGACGAGGCGAACGCCCTCGTGCAACGCGGCGAGCAGCAGCAGGCGGGCGAGGTGCTGAGCCGCGCCGCGAAAAACAGCTCCCTCGACCAAGCCTCGAACGAGGATGCCCGCGTGCAGTTGCGCGAGTTGAAAACCCAGCAGGCCGTGCTCGGCCTCAACACGCGCCGGCAGCGCCTCTACCTCGACAACCGCGGCGACGGCGCGCGCAACGAGCAGCTCGAGCAGGCGGCGAACCTGAATCCGTTCATGCAGGGGAAAACCAACTTCAACCCGAAGCAGGCCGATCAGATGCTCATGGGCAACACCGTCGAGGAAAACTCCGCGCTGCGCGGCATCGCCAGCCGGATCGTCGAGCAGCAACTCGCCGCCGAGCCCGCGCCGAGCGCCATCGACGTGACGCTCCCCGAGCGCGGCCGCGTGCTGACGTTCACCCGCAGCCTCCAAGTGGACGGCAGCGCCCCGCTCGGGCTGACGCTCGAAATCGGCCGGACGAATCGCACCAGCATCGCGTCCATCGCCACGCTGCTGGCAGCCCTTGCCGTCATCGCCGTGATCGCGCTTCCACGGAAGACCGCGACCGAAAGCTAAATAAAAAGCGCCGGTTTCCGACGCGGAAACCGGCGCTCTCCACCAACTGTTTCCGGTTTAGTATTTCACCGCGCATCCATAGGGTTGACTCGCGCTTTTCTCGACAGGCTTGCCGGCTTTCACGGAGGCGAGCGCGGCGTTCACGTAGTTCGTCGCCTTCGCGATGTCGGCGACGTCGGCGGAGCGGATGCTGTCGATGGCGCCGTTATAAACCAAGGTGCCTTCCTTCGTGATGACGTAGAGGTGCGGCGTGGTTTTCGCGCCGTAGAGCCGGCCGACCTTGCCGTCCTGATCGCGAAAATAGGCCGTCGGCGCAGCCCCAGTCTGCTTGCTCCAGGAAGCCACTTTCGCCGCATCGAAATCGCCCTGTGCGCGGGCGTTGCCCGAGTTGATCGTGAGCCACACCACGCCGTCGGCGGTCGCGGCCTTTTGCGTCGAGGGCATGTTGCCGCTCTCGTAGTGCTTTTTCACGAACGGACACTCGGGGTTCACCCATTCCAAGACCACGGTCTTGCCCATGAATTCCGATAGCTTGTGCGTCTGTCCTTGGATGTCGGTGAGAGTGAAATCCGGCGCCGGCTGACCGATTTCCACGGCCGCACGCGAGATGTTGCTGACGAAGGCGACGGTCAACGCCGCCGCGAGGAGAAACGATGCAGGATTGATTTTCATGGTTGGTAACAAGTCCGTCGCACCGTAAGCGAAAAAGTTTCTCGCGCCAGCGGAGATTCCCGGAATGACGCCCATTGCTCTCTGTGGAAATACCATTTGCCGGTCGCTCGGCCGCCGCCCAGTCTGCGCCTGTGACCGGTCTGCCATGACGATTCCCTCCGCCGCAGCGCGCCCTCCCCTGCCCGCGCTTGCGAAACTCAGTCTCGCACTCCTCGCCGGATTCACCTTCGTGCTCAGCGTCCGACTCTGGCCCGAGTGGCGGCACAATCCCGATCTCTCGCACGGCCTGTTCATGCCGTTCCTGTTTTTGTTTATGCTGCACGAGAGTCGCGTCGCGGGCACGCCGCGTTACCTGCCCTCCGGTCCGCTGCTGCGCGTGATTTTCGGGGCGCTCGTGCTGCTCGGCCTGCTCGCGCTCGCCCTCGTCGGCCTCTACGCCGCCGCCCTCGGCTGGTCGCACACGCTGGTGGAGTTTCTCCTCGTGGGCGCGCTCGTGCTGCTGCTGGGGGCGGGGCTCGTCGTCTTCGCCGACACTCGCGTGCGGGCGCTGCCGTGCAATTGGAACTCCGCCGTCGCGATCGGACTTTGGCTGCTCAGCGCACCCATCCCGCCCGGCACCTACACTCGACTCACGCTCGGCCTCCAACTCTGGGTTAGTAAAAGCGTTCTTTTCTCGCTCCACGTGCTCGGCATCGCCGCCCACCGCACGGGTAACATCATCGAGCTCGCCAATGGCAGTGTCGGGGTCGAGGAAGCGTGCAGCGGGGTGCGCAGCTTGGTCTCGTGCGTGTTCGCGGGTTTCTTTTTTTCCGCCACGCTCGTGCGCCGGCCTTGGGCGCGCGCCCTCATCATCGGCCTAGCCGGGCCCCTCGCGCTCGGGATGAATTTCGTGCGCTCGCTCACGCTCACCCTGCTCGCCAATTCCGGCGTCAACATCGCCGGCGCATGGCATGACGTCACCGGCTACGCCGTCCTCGCCCTCACCGCCCTCATCCTCGGCGCCCTCGCGCTCCGCCTCGAACGTCGCGGCACTCCGTCTCCGCTTCTCGTCGCGCCAAAGCCCGGCGAAGACGGCTCACCTCTCAACGCTCAACTCTCCTTCCTTCCCCTCGCCTCCGCCCTTCTCCTGACCCTCGCCCTAGGCACGCTCTTCGTGCTCAACACCCGCCCCTCCCCCCGCAACGCCACCCCGGTGCCCGATCTGCTTGCCGTGCTTCCCGCCGAATCCCCCGGTTGGATCGTCGATACCTCCCGCGATCTCTACCAGTTCACCGACGTCCTCCAAACCCAGTATCTCGCGCAACGCACCTACACCGGCCGCACCGCCACGGGTACGCCCGTGCAAATTACGCTCTATCTCGCCTACTGGCCCGCCGGTCATTCGACCGTCAGCCGCGTCGCCGCCCACACCCCCGACGCGTGCTGGCCTGGTTCCGGCTGGGTGCCGCAGCCCGTGCCTGTCACCCGCGAAAACCCCATCGTCGCCGGCCGCACGCTCGCGTCCGCCGAATACCGTTTTTTCAAAAACCAAAATTTCCCGCAGCACGTCTGGTTTTGGCACCTCTTCGACGGCCGCCCCCTCGCCTACCAAAATCCCTACTCCACCCGCGAACTCTTCGACCTCGCCTGGCGGTATGGCTTTCGCCACGACGGCGACCAGCTCTTCGTGCGCGTCTCCAGCACCGGCCCTTGGACCGACATCGCCGGCGAGCCGCTCCTCCGCGAATTTTTCGCCCACCTTCAACCGCTCGGCCTCTGAAATAAAACTCATGCCCCTGCCCGTCACCCAACGCGAACGCACCGCGCTCGCCGTCCTCGCGCTGCTCATTGTTCTCGGCCTCATCGGGTTTGCCGTGTTGTAAGCCTTCCCGCGACCCCGTTCCGATGCCCGCTTTTCCCCGCCATTCCCTGCATCCCTCTCTCCCGGCCAAGCGTATCTTCAGGGAAGCCCATGTTCCTCCAGTCCTTCTCCTCTCTCGAAGCCTTCGCTTGCGGCTCACTCCCTCCCGCGGAAACCGCCCCGCCCGCGCCTGACCGCATGACCGCGCCCGACAAACGCCCCGAGCAGCCCGACGAGCGCCACCTCGCCGACGCCCGCCTCCTGAGCCGTATTACCACCGGCGACCGCGCCGCCTTTGGCGAACTCTACGACCGCTTCTCCCGTCCGCTCTACGCGACCGCCCTTCGCATTCTTCACGACTCCTCCGAAGCTCAGGACGTCGTCCACGACGCCTTCATCACGCTCTGGGAGAAAGCCGCCACCTTCGAGACCACCCGCGGCACCGCCTTCTCCTGGGCCATCACTCTCACCCGCAACCGCGCCATCGACCGCCTCCGCTCCCGCCGCCGCCGCGCGCAACTCCTCGAATCCTCCGCGCCCTCCGATCTCGGCCTCGACGAAAACACCTCCGGCCCCTCCGCCGACACCGTCGCCGACACCACCGACCAAGCCCGCGCTGTCCGCGCCGCCGTCGCCACGCTCCCCCCCGACCAGCAAACCGCCCTCGAGCTCGCCTTCTTCGGCGGCCTCACGCAGGAGGAAATCGCCACCCGCCTCCGCGCTCCCCTCGGCACCATCAAAGCCCGCATCCGCCGCGCCCTCCTCAAACTCCGCGACCAGCTCGCCTCCCGCCCATGAATACCGAACGCCACGAGGAACTCGCCGCGCTCGCCGCCCTCGATCTCCTCTCGCCCCCCGAACAAGCCGAGCTCGCCACTGCGCTCGCGCAAAACCCCGGCCTGCAAATCCTCCTGGATTCCCTCCGCGAGACCTCCGCCGCGCTCGCGCTCACCGCCCCCGCCGTCGAGCCTCCCGCCGCGCTCAAGGCCCGCCTCCTCGCGCATATCTCCGTCCTCCCCGCCCACCGCAGCACGCAAGCCTCCGCTCAAATTCTGGAGTTCGAAAACTCGAAACCCAAAATTCAAAACTCAAAACTCCTCTCCTTCCCGGTGTGGCCGGCTTGGGCCGCCGCCGCCAGTTTCGCGCTCGCCGCCCTCTGGTTCGGCCAAAGTTACTTCACCGCCCAACAAGCCAACCAAGCCCTTCTCGACCAGCAGACGCTATCCGACCTCACGCTCCGCAGCACCCACAACCAACTCGAAGCCGAGCGCCTCATCGCCCAACGCGAACTCGCCGACGCCGCCCTCAAAACCGCCGGGGCCACCCGCCTCGCCGCCGCGCTTCAGGCCCGCGTTGATTCCACCTCCAGCGCCTCCAGCGATCTCGCGAGCCAGCTCGCCCGCGCCCGCACCGAACTCTCCGCTGCCCGCAACCAGCTCGCCGACCTCGACCGCCAACTCAAAACCCAAGGCGATCTCGCGAACTACAAAATCGCCGCCCTCGCCTCGCTCGCCGGCAACACCCCGCAAGCCCTCGCCGTCGCCGTCTGGAATCCCGCCAGCCAGCAAGGCGTCCTCTCCGTCCAAAAACTCCCCGCGCTCGCGACCGACAAAGATTATCAGCTCTGGGTCTTCGATCAGGAAAACCCCGCGCCCATCAGCGGCGGCACGTTCACCGTCGACCCCGTGACCGGCGAAGCCCGCGTCAATTTCCACCCAAAGCAGTCGGTCAAGTCCGCGCAAAAATTCGCGATCAGCCTCGAGCGCAAAGGCGGCAGCTCCCAGTCCCGCGCCCCCGACGGCCCCGTCCTCTTCCTCGGCCAGTGAGGCAGGGCGCGTTATCCCTCACGCGCCGCAACGACTCCATCCGCGATTTCCCGTCCCTTCAACCGGCCTCGCCCCCGAAAGCGCTCCGGTTTTTTTGCCGCAAAAGGAGTAAAATTTTCCCTGCCTTCGTCCCCGCCTCCCTTGCGCCAGTCTGCGCGCGGGAAACTCCCACCGCAGCCCGCGAAATTTTGCGCTTTTTGTGGCCAACTTTCCGCCCTCCGAGTCACGCACCGTGTCGGGCTTCTTAGCTCACCAGTCGTTCGAGTCGCGACTTCGGGAATTGAAACTTGCCCCGCCCCTCCGCGCCCCAAACGCTCTCGCCCCTATGGTTATCAAACCCAAAGTCCGTGGCTTCGTCTGCGTCACCGCTCACCCCGCCGGTTGCGCCGCTCACGTCCAAGAGTGGATCGCCCACGTGAAATCCCAGCCCCCCCTCACCCGCGGCCCCAAGAAGGTCCTCGTGATCGGTTCCTCCACGGGCTACGGCCTCGCCTCCCGCGTGGCTGCGGCCTTCGGCTCCGGCGCCGCCACGCTCGGCATCTTCTTCGAACGCCCCTCCGAGGAAGGCCGC